>CADAFW010000011.1 GCA_902787295.1 uncultured Bacteroidia bacterium | reverse complement strand
GTTATCACCGCGCTGCGCTGGTTCGGGACCAGGCGCATCGATATCTTGGCGTGCGCTTCCGACGGAAGGACGGTCTTGGCGCCTTCCCCGGTGTAGCCGCCCCAGATGCCGCAAACGTCGAGGCAGGGACGGATGCCGGTGCGCTCGAGGGTGGTATAGCCTTTCTCGCCGCGGAGCGCCCTGACGTCCAGGAATTCCTTGTATTCCTTCTCGTCATACGGGGCGCGGGAGAGCATCCTGCGGTCGGCGCGTGAAAGCTCCACGACATCGTCGTAGAAGCCCGGCACGGTGACCTTTCCGTCCGCGCCGATAAGTGACGAAATCATCTCGCAGAGCACCTGGATGGGGTTCGCGACCGCGCCGCCGTAATGGCCGCTGTGAAGGTCCTTGTTCGGTCCCGTGACCTTGACTTCCAGATAGCTCAGGCCACGCATTCCGCAATTGATGCTGGGGACTTTCTCGCTGATCATGGTGGTGTCGCTGACGAGGCAGATGTCGGCCTTGAGGAGCTTCCTGTGTGCCTTGATCCAGGCCGGGAGCGAAGGGCTGCCTATCTCCTCCTCGCCTTCGAAGATGAACTTCACGTTATGCCTGAGGAGGCCTTCCGAAAGCAGATATTCGAAAGCCTTGATGTGCATGAACAGCTGGCCCTTGTCGTCGTTGGCGCCGCGGCACCAGATGGCACCGTCGTGGATGACGGGCTCGAAGGGGTCCGTGTGCCATTTCTCCAGCGGCTCCGGAGGCTGCACGTCATAGTGGCCGTAGACGAGCACTGTCGGGGCGGAAGGATCGACCTTCTTCTCGCCGTAGACGACGGGATTGCCGTCGGTCTCGTAGAGGCAGGCTTCGTCGGCACCGGCCGCCTTCAGGAGGTCGGCTATGGCGTCGGCGCAACGGTACATGTCCGGCTTGTGGTCCGGCTTGGCGCTGATGGACGGGATCCTGAGGATGGTAAAGAGTTCCTCGAAGAACCTCTCTTTGTTCTGTTCTATGTATTCCTTCATAATATTCTATGTATCAAAACTTTGCGACTTTCTTGAGAACCTTGGGGACATCGGTGTTGTCCCGGCAGGAAATGAACTCCATGGCCTTGGCACCCTTCACGTAAAGAGGTGTCGGCGTGCCGGAATGGCTGCTGGTGGCCC
Source organism: uncultured Bacteroidia bacterium (assembly GCA_902787295.1). Taxonomy (GTDB): domain Bacteria; phylum Bacteroidota; class Bacteroidia; order Bacteroidales; family UBA932; genus Cryptobacteroides. The sequence continues at coordinate 35,174 of CADAFW010000011.1, read as the reverse complement.
AAGTGTACCTGGCCTCGCCCCCGAGGAAGATCAGGCATTCCGCTGCGATGCGCTCGTTGGCGGAATAGAGGTTCTTCTCCACGGCCCCGTCCATGTCCAGGAAGGATTCCTTGTAGATCTGGGTGAATCTCTTCTCGTCCTGCGCGCTCACGGGAACGCTGTCCCAAAGGCCGGTCTGACGGCTGATGAGAGCCTTGAGCTCGGACCAGGACACTTCGGGCTTGCTTTTTCTGAGCTCCGCGATCTGCGCCGTGAGGGACTCGAGGGAGCACTTCTGGCCGGCAAGCAGTTCGGGATGCAGCTCGTATGAACCCTTGCTCATCACGAGCCCGCCTGTTTCGTGGTCGGCAGTGATGATTATCAGGGTCTCGTTCGGATGCCTGGCATAGAAATCCAGCGCAAGCCTTACGGATTCGGACATGTCGTTGGTCTCGTGCACGCAGTTGCCGGCATCCCTGGAATGGCAGGCGTGGTCTATCTGGCCGCCCTCGATGAAGAGGACGAACCCCTTGCGATAGTTGGGATAAAGGTAGTCGATGGCGGCGGAAGTGAAGTCCGCGAGGCTCATGTCGCCTTCCTTGCGGTCTATTGCATAAGGGATGTATTTCTTGTCGAGCCTGTCGGAAAGATACAGCACCCTCTCCCCTTTCGCAGCTCCGGCATACTCGGACTTGCCGCAGTATACACGCATTCCGTTCCCGCGGGCGCGCTGCACGTAATCTTCCGGCTTGAGGGTGTCTCCGCGCTGGATCAGGATGGTGGCGCCGGCGGCAAAGTCAATCACCGGTTCCTCGATCAGCTGACGGGTGATCTCGGTGTATTCGTGCCTGCGCCCGACGTGAGCATAGAATGCCGCGGGGGAAGCGTGGTTCACGCCGACGGAAGTCACAACGCCGGTGCCATAGCCCTTGGCATGGGCAAGCTCCATGATGTTCACGAGCCGATTGCCGTCGGCATCCACTCCGAGGCTGCCGTTCCTGGTCTTGCCGCCGGTGGAAAGTGCCGTTCCGGCCGCGGCAGAATCGGTAACGAGCGAACTGGCGGAATGCGTCGTTATCATCGTGAATACCGGGAAGTCCAGGTAAGGGACGGACGGCAGGCCGAGGGCCGAGTTGTAGCCCTGGGTGAGGTGGACCTGGTTCAGGCCCATTCCGTCGCCGAGGAAATAAAACACGTACCTACGGCGTTCTAACAAATTTATGGTTTTTTTCGATATTTTCATAAATTTGCAACAATCTGTCAAAAACAGAAAACATGAGCACTACCAAGGACAGCATGTACTACCTCTCGGGGGAATCGCACGAGTTCCAGCCGGTCATCTGTACGACCGTCGGCTACCAGAACTGCGAGCCTCACAGTTCCTACCCGGTATCCAACCATCCCGACCTCTATAATTTCTCCACGCGTGGACGCGTGCTGGACGAATACCAGATGGTCTACATCACCCACGGAGAGGGCTGGTTCGAGTCGGATTCATGCACGAGGATGAAGATCCGGACGGGAGACATCATCATTCTCTTCCCCGGCGAAAGGCACATCTACCATCCCGACGAGAAGGTTGGCTGGCACGAGTACTGGATCGGATTCAAGGGCAACAGGGAATTCGAGGCTTCGATGAGGTCGATGTACGACAAGTCCGACCCCGTACTTCACATAGGCATAGACGACCGCGTGCTCTATATCTACGAGACCGTCATGTCCCTGGCCCATTTCGAGCGCAAGGACAACCAGAAGGCGATGATGGGCTGGATAGGCGCCCTCGTAAGGCAGGTGGAATACGACAGGACCAATTTCGACTCCCTTCACAAGAAGCATAACCAGACGGTGCTCGACGCCCAGATACTCCTGCGCGAGCATCTCCACGAGCACATCTCCCCCGGCGAGGTGGCAAAGCGCCTCGGGGTGAGCTACAGTCTCCTCCGGGAGCAGTTCAGGGCCACTACGGGAATGTCCATGGCGAACTACGCCCTCCAGCAGCGCCTGAACAAATCAAAGATGCTCCTTGCCAACACAGGGAAGAGCATCAAGGAGATATCCTACAGTGTCGGATATGACTCCATCAGCCGCTTCTGCTGCTTCTTCAAGGAGCATCTCGGGATCACGGCCTCTGAATACAGGGCCAACGCGATCAAGGAGAAATAGCTATTTCAGCACGCCAAGCTGCTTTCCAACCTTGATGAAAGACTGGACTGCCTTGTCCAGCTGCTCACGCTTGTGGGCGGCGGAAAGCTGCACGCGAATCCTGGCCTGTCCCTTGGGGACGACGGGATAGTAGAATCCGGTCACGAAGATGCCTTCCTTGGCGATCTCCGCGGCGAATTTCTGGCTCAGCGGTGCATCGTAGAGCATCACCGCACAGATGGCGCTCTGGGTGGGCTTGATGTCGAAACCGGCGTCCATCATCTTCCCGCGGAAGTACTCCACGTTCTCCACGAGCCTGTCGTGCAGTTCGTTGCTCTCGCCGAGGATCTTGAAGGTCTCGAGGGCGGCGGCGACGATCATGGGCGGTACCGAATTGGAGAAGAGATAGGGACGGGACCTCTGGCGGAGCATGTCGATGATTTCCTTGCGGCCGGTGGTGAATCCGCCCACGGCGCCTCCGAAGGCTTTTCCGAGGGTGCCGGTGTGGATGTCGATGCGTCCGTAGCAGCCGAACTGCTCGGCCACTCCCCTTCCGGTAGGGCCTACCACGCCTGCGGAGTGGCTTTCGTCCACCATCACGAGGGCGTCGTATTTCTCGGCAAGGTCGCAGATCTTGTCCATGGGAGCGACGTTGCCGTCCATGCTGAATACGCCGTCCGTGACTATGATGCGGTGGCGCTGTGCCTGGGCCTCCTGGAGGCAGCGCTCGAGGTCGGCCATGTCGGCGTTGGCATAGCGGTAGCGGACGGCCTTGCAGAGGCGCACGCCGTCGATGATGGATGCGTGGTTGAGCGCATCGGAGATGATGGCGTCCTCGGGGCCGAGAAGGGGCTCGAAGACACCGCCGTTGGCATCGAAGCAGCTCGCATAGAGGATGGTGTCCTCGGTGTGGAAGTATTCGGCGATGGCCTTCTCCAGCTTCTGGTGGAGGTCCTGCTGGCCGCAGATGAAGCGGACCGAGCTCATGCCGTAGCCACGCTCGTCCATCGCGTTCTTGGCGGCTGCGATGAGGCGCTCGTTGTCCGCGAGGCCGAGATAGTTGTTGGCGCAGAAATTAAGGGCCTTGCTGCCGTCGGCCAGGGTGATTTCAGCCGACTGCGGCGAGCAGATCACCCTCTCCCTCTTGTAGAGACCTGCCTCGTCGATGGCCTTGAGCTCATCCTGCAGGTATTTCTGGAATTTTCCGTACATGGTTGGTTATCAGTGTGTTTATTCCGGTTAAAGAAGTTTCTTCTTCAGGTTCTCGATCATATCCCTGGTCATCTCGTCCAGGCCGTACTTCGGAGCCCATCCCCACTCGGCGCGGGCGCAGCTGTCGTCCATGCTGTCCGGCCAGGAATCGGCGATGTGCTGGCGGACGGGATCCACCTCGTACCGCATCTTGAGGTCCGGGATGTACTTGCGTATGGCTGCGGCGACCCCCTCGGGATCGAAGCTCATCGACGCAATGTTGAACGAGTTCCTGTGGACCAGTTTGGACGGATCCGCCTGCATTATGGCCACGGCGGCGTCAAGCGCATCGGGCATGTACATCATGTCCATGTAGGTGCCGGCCGCAATCGGGCAGACGAATTCCTCGCCCTTGACCGCGGCATAGTAGATCTCCACCGCATAGTCGGTGGTGCCGCCGCCCGGGAGCGTGGTGTAGGAGATCAGTCCGGGGAACCTGACGGAGCGGGTGTCCACGCCGTACTTGAAGTGGTAGTAGTCGCTGAGGAGTTCGGTAGCGACCTTGGTGACGCCGTACATCGACGACGGGCGCTGGATCGTGTCCTGCGGGGTGCCGACCTTGGGGGTCGATTCGCCGAAGGAACCGATGGAGGACGGGGTGAATACGGCCACGTTCTTCTCCCTGGCTATCTCCAGGATGTTGAGCAGGCCGTTCATCTGGATGTCCCAAGCCTTGAGCGGAAGCCTCTCTGCGACTGCGGAAAGGAGCGCCGCGAGATTGTAGATGGTGTCGATGTCGTACTTGTCGACGATGGCTGCCAACTGCTTGGCATTGCATACGTCAGCGACTTCCGCGGGGCCGCTCTCGAGGAGCACGCCCTTGGGTTCCGCACCCGGAATGTACCCGGCCACCACGAGGCTGCCGGGTATCCCGGTACGGAGTTTCATGGTCAGTTCGGATCCGATCTGGCCGGTTGAACCAATGACCAATATGTTTTTCATCACTCCGGATTGTTAAAGTTCGCGGAACTTGGCTGCAGTAATCTTGGTGGGCTTGATGGTGATCTCTTCCTTGAGTTTCTCAAGGACCTTGCGGTCCTCGACCTGCTCGACGAGGCGCTCCACCTGCCTGCGGTCGGAGAGCACGTTGTTGACGGCGTCCTTGACCATGTCGGCGGGGACGTTGCCGATTCCGTACATCGCGTACTGGTAAGTCACATAGGCCTCGGCGGCGTCGGTGATGTCCTTCTGCTCGACCTTGAAGCCGAACTTGTCCATAAGGTAGCCGCGGACCATCTGCCACTTGAAGTCCTCCGCAAATCCGGGGAACTCTTTCTCCACGTCCTCCTTGCTGTACTTGCCGTCGTTGGCGGCCACAAGCCAGCGCTTGAGGAAGTCTTCGGGAAGCTTGAGGCCGGCCTTCTTCACGAAGTAGTCGCGGATGTCCTTGGAGAGCCTCCACTCGGATTCCTGCCGGTACTGCTCCTTCATGCGCTCGGCCACTTCCTTCTCGATGTCATCGTCGGACTTGGCCTCGGCATCGGGATTCTTCTCCTTCTGCTCGGCGTAGTACTTCTTCATGTTCTCGATCATCGGAGCCTTGTCCTTGGCGCTGACGGTCACGGTGTAGGAAGGGACCTCGTCGCTCTTGGCAACCTCGAGGGAAACCTCGGGAGCAAGCGCCACGTCGAAGACGAAAGTGAATGCATTGCCGTCCTTCCACTCTATCTCGGGCTGCTTCTCGGAACCGAGGGGCTCGCCGAGGATGTGGAGTTTCTGGGAGCTGATGTACTCGTCAAGTGACTTGGAAACGACCTCGTTGACCGATTCCACGAGGATCTGCTCGCCGTACACCCTCTGGATGAGGGATGCGGGAACCATTCCCTTGCGGAAGCCCTTGAAGTCGGCGGTGCGCTTGCGTTCCGCGAACTTCTTCTTGCTGATCGGTGCATAGTCCTCCGGCTGCACTTCTACGGTAAGCTGCAGGTTGAGGTCGTCAATCTTTTTCTTTTTTACGCTCATGTCGTTCGTTATGATATTTAGTTATTGTTTGTTTTCTGTCTTGTTCCTGTCCGGATAGGCTATCCTCTCGTGATGCATCTGCGCGAGATAGGTCTTGAGGGCCTCCTTCACCGTGCGGAGTTCGTGGAGGGTGAGGTCGGAATCATTGAGCTGTCCTTCCTCGAGCTTGCCTCCGACAATCTTCTCCACGAAGGCCGAATAGGCTTCCGGGGTGTATTCCGTCAGGCTGCGGGAAGCCGCCTCTATGCTGTCGCAGATCATCAGTATGCCCTGCTCCTTGGTGAGCGGCTTGCGGCCGGGATAGCGGAAATCCAGTTCGGACACGTCGCCGTCCCCGGCGAGGGCCTTGTTGTAGAAATAGCCCACGAGGGAGGTGCCGTGATGGGTCTGGATGAAATCTATGATCACGGACGGCAGATGGTTCCTGCGGGCCATCTCCTCGCCGTCTATGGTATGCCTGATGATGTCGTGTGCGCTCTGCTGCGGGGTGAGGCCGAAATGGTACTTGTCCGCCTCGTTCTTCGAGAGGAGCGATTCGTTCTCCACGAAGCACTGGGGGTTGGCTATCTTGCCTATGTCGTGGTAGAGCGCGCCGGCACGCACGAGCAGCGCGTTGGAATCTATGGCACGCGCGGCCGCATCGGCCATGTTCATCACCTGCAGCGAATGCTGGAAGGTGCCCGGCGCCTTGTGCTCGAGCTCGCGCAACAGCGGGTTGGTGGTGTCGCAGAGTTCGCGCAGGCGCGACTGGGAAACCAGGTTGAACACCCTTTCGAAGAGGTAGATGAGAGGGTATCCGGCCACGGTGAGCATGGATGCCACGAAGAGCCGCAGGAGTATTCCGGGAACCTCGGCTATGTCTATGAATCCCAGGAGGTTGAACGGCACCAGGCAAGCGGTGAGGACCACGAAGGTCAGGAACGCCACCGCGAACTGGAGCCATACCCTGCCGATGGACTGGAACACGTGGGTCGCCACGAGCCCGGCCACCAGGAAGATGATGAAATAGACCGTGCCGTTGTCGGCGAAGACGAGAAGCGGCAGGAGCGACACCGTATATACCGGCGTTATCACCTGCTTGCGGAAGAATGCCTGCAGGTAAAGCGCGGAGAGGGTGTACGGCACGAAGAGATAAGCGTCGCCGTCAAGCCTCATGGCGAGCAGCGAGCCCACCGTCACGAGCAGGAATACCGTGAGCAGGTAGAAGAACCTGCTGTCCGTAAAAATCTGCGGATTCGAGAAAAGGATGGCGAAGAACAGCAGGACGACCATTATCACCGCAAGCAGCGAGTTGCCCAGCCAAAGCATCAGCTTGGAGCCGCGGAAGTCCTTGGCTTCCACCTCGTTGCGGTAGGAATCGATCATCTGGGCGACCTCCTGGGTCACGATCTCGCCCTTGCGGACGATGAGCTGGCCGTTGGACACGTACCCGCTGGTCGGGGAAACGGTCTTTTGCTGCTCCGCGTTCACGAGTTCCGTGGTCTGCCTGTCATAAGTCAGGTTCGGGGCGATGACGTCATACACCCCGGCCTCCCGGAGCAGGGAATCCAGCCCGGGAGCGGCGCCGGCAGCCTGCACGTCGGAGAGTAGCCGCGCCCTCGCGTCGGAGAGTTTCCATATCTCGGATGCGGGATACTTGGCCGCGCGCTTGTCCTTCTGGATGTAGATGACGGAGGACGAGCCCTTCTGCGAATCCCACTTGATGCCTTCGTCGGACACCACGCCCTTCTCCATTATGGAGCGGATGCTGGAAACGACCGCGGGCTTGAGTTCTCCCAGCGGGAGCGATTCCGCGGTGCGGAGTGCGCCGGCGGTCACTTCTTCGCTGTAGCGATAGTACGGAATGACCGCGGATGCCGCCGCCTGCATCTCATCCCGGAGCTGTTCCCCGGTCTTGAGCACCGGGAAGTTGAGGTCGGAATAGAAATCGTCGTACTTCCACTCCGTGCCGACCTTGTAGTCGTATGCGAACTTGGCAGTACGCGGCATGGCGACGGCAAGAGCCGCCGCCACCACGATAAGCGACAGGATGATCCTGGTCTTGTTGTACTTCTTCGCCACTATTCTATGGTCATGGCTGCGACTTCGTCATCGTAAACTCCGGCATCCAGCTTGGCCTTGATCTCCTTGAAAGCCTTGAGCGTGTACTCGACGTCTTCCATGGTGTGGGCCGCGGTGCTGACGATGCGGAAAATGACCATTCCCGGAGGAATGACGGGATAGACCACGATGGAGCAGAATATCCTGTAGTTCTCACGGAGGTCCTTGGCCATCTGGGTAGCCTGTGCTACGCCGCCGCGGATATGCACCGGGGTGACGCAGGCCTCGGCCTCGCCGATGTCGAAGCCTTCCTTGCGGAAACCGTCCTGGATGGCGTGGGTGATCTGCCAGCACTTCCTGCGGAGCTCGTCTCCCTCGGGGCTGTCGATGATCTGCATGCGCTTGATGTTGCCGAGCACGAACGCCATAGGCTGGCTCTTAGCATACAGCTGGGAACGGAGGTTGGCGCGGAGGTAGTTTATGATCTTGTGGGGACCTGCAACGAAGCCGCCGATGCTGGCCATGCTCTTCGCGAATGCACCGATGTAGAGGTCCACTGCATCCATGCAGCCGAGCTGCTCGGAAGTTCCGCGTCCGTGCTCGCCGAGGAGGCCGAAGCCGTGGGCGTCGTCGATCATGAAGCGGAAATTGTATTTTGCCTTGAGTGCGGCGATCTTGTCCAGGATGCCCATCGCGCCGGTCATTCCGTAGACGCCCTCGGTGATGAGGAGCACGCCGCCACCGTTCTCGTCGGCCTCCTTGCAAGCCCTGGCGAGGACCCTTTCGCAGTCGACGATGTTGTTGTGGCGGTATTTGTACTTGCTGCCGGTGTGGAGGCGGATGCCGTCCATTAGGCAGGCGTGGCACTCGGCGTCATAGACGATGACGTCGTGCCTGTTGGTGATGGCGTCTATGGTGGAGACGATGCCCTGGTAGCCGAAGTTGAAGAGGAATGCGTCCTCCTTCTTCTCGAAGTCGGCGAACATCTTCTCCAGCTGCTCGTGATACCTGGTATGGCCGGACATCATGCGGGCGCCCATCGGATATGCGAGGCCCCACTGTGCGGCAGCCTCGGCGTCGGCCTTGCGCACCTCGGGATGGTTTGCCAGTCCGAGGTAGTTGTTGAGGCTCCAGTTGAGGACTTCCTTGCCGTTGAAGACCATATGGGGACCCAGCTCGCCCTCGAGACGGGGATACATATAATAGCCGAATGCCTGGTCGAAATACTGTCCGAGAGGACCGCCTGAATCTCTTTCGATTCTGTCAAAAATGTCTAACATGATGGTTTATTGGTACTTGTATACGTTATGCGTCGATGTTTGCGTAATGTGCATTCTCCTCTATGAACTGGCGGCGGGGCGGTACGTCGTCACCCATAAGCATGGAGAAGGTGCGCTCCGCGGCGGCAGCGTTGTCGATGGTGATCTGGCGGAGGCGCCTGCGGGCGGGATCCATGGTCGTGCTCCACAGCTGGTCCTCGCTCATCTCGCCGAGACCTTTGTAGCGCTGCACGGTGTAACCCTTGTCGGAGCCCTTGCCGAAGCGGAAGGCGGCTTCCTCGCGCTGTTCCTCGGTCCAGCAGTAGACTTCCTCCTTGCCCTTCTTCACGAGATAGAGAGGAGGGGTAGCGAGATAGACGTAGCCGTTCTTGATGAGGTCGAACATATAGCGGAAGAAGAAGGTCAGGATAAGGCAGGCGATGTGGGAACCGTCCACATCGGCATCGGTCATGATGACCACCTTGTGATAGCGGAGCTTGCTGAGGTCCATGTGCTTCTCGCCGGTCTCGTCCTCCGTGGCCACGGTGACGCCGAGGGCGGTGTAGATGTTCTGGATCTCCTGGCTTTCGAACGCGCGGTCCACGGCCGCCTTCTCCACGTTGAGGATCTTGCCTCGGAGCGGGAGGATGGCCTGGGTCTTGCGGTCGCGGCCCTGCTTTGCGGTACCGCCTGCGGAATCACCCTCGACGAGGAAGAGTTCGCACTTCTCGGGGTCGCGCTCGGAGCAGTCGGCGAGCTTTCCGGGCATTCCGGCGCCGCCCATGACGGTCTTGCGCTGCACCATCTCGCGGGCGTGGCGGGCCGCATTGCGCGCGGTGGCCGCAAGCACGATCTTCTCGATGATGGTCTTGGCAAGCTTGGGGTTCTCCTCGAGGAATATCTCCATCGCACCGGCGGTTGCCTGGGAAACGGCGGAGGTCACCTCGGTGTTGCCGAGCTTGGTCTTGGTCTGTCCCTCGAACTGGGGTTCGGCCACCTTGACGGAAATCACGGCGGTGAGGCCTTCGCGGAAGTCCTCGGGAGCGAGGTCGCCCTTATACTTCTCCAGGAGCCTGTTCTTCTCGGCGTACTGCTTGAGGGAACGGCTGAGGCCCATCTTGAAGCCCTGGAGGTGGGTACCGCCTTCTATGGTGTTGATGTTGTTGACGTAGGAATAGATCTTCTCGCTGTAGCCGTTGTTGTACTGGAGGGCGATGTCGATGGGAATGATCTTGTCGGAGGTCACGCAGATGGGCTCGGGAATGAGGGTGGAGGCACCTGCGTCGAGATACTCGATGAACTCGCTGAGGCCGTTCTCGGAATAGAACACGTCCGAGCGGAAGATCTTCCTGCCGGTGACCTTGGACTCGCCGGTCTCGGGATCCTTCACCATCTCGTCCACGAGTTCGCGCTCGTCGGTGAGGGAGATGTGGATGCCCTTGTTGAGGAATGCGAGTTCGCGGAGCCTGGCGGCGAGGGTCTCGTACTTGTAGACGATGCTCTGCACGAAGATGGTCGGATCCGGATGGAAGGTGATGATGGTTCCGGTGTCGGAGCAGGTGCCGGTCTCGGTCACCTGGTCGAGCGGATGGCCCTTGGAGTAGTGCTGGAGGAATATCTTGCCCTCACGGTGCACTTCCGCGGTCAGGGAATCCGACAATGCGTTGACGCAGGACACGCCCACGCCGTGGAGGCCGCCGGAGACCTTGTAGTTGGACTTGCTGAACTTGCCGCCCGCGTGGAGCACGGTGAGGACGACTTCGAGGGCGGAGCGGTGCTCCTTCTCGTGCATGCCCGTAGGGATGCCTCGTCCGTTGTCGCTCACCCTTATGCTGTTGCCTTCGAGGATGCGTACGTCGATGGTGTCGCAGAAGCCTCCCATCGCCTCGTCGATACTGTTGTCGACGACCTCATACACGAGGTGGTGCAATCCCCTTTCGGAAATATCGCCTATATACATTGACGGGCGCTTGCGGACCGCTTCGAGTCCTTCGAGCACCTGGATACTGTTCGCGGAATACTGTTCTTCCGCCTGCTTCATCTCTTCCTGGTCGATCATCTTTCTTATGTGTTCTGACGCCCCTTTGGGGCGTTGTTATAATAGTTTACAAATATACTGAAAAAATTACAAAGTAAACGTGATTCCGAGGGTGAAATAAGGGCCTGCCTGCACGTGGGTGATGTCGCTCCTGACGGACTGCATCGCGAGGTTGCCGCCCTGCACCCAGGCGCTCCATTTGTCGCTGAAGACGTAGCGTCCGCTGACCCCGACCTCGATCCATCCGGGCACCTTCGCATAGTCCTCACCGGCCGGCGCGCAGGCTGTCCTGGCGGTGCTTCCCTTGAGCCAGAGACCGGCGTAGATGCGCTTGTTCCAATTATATACGGCGCTCACGTCGCCCGTAAAGAGGGCCGGAGCATAGAACATGCGGACGGGAGCGGCGTAAGCGAATTTCCCGGAGCGCACGACGTGCCTGAGCGCAGCGCCAGCGACCAGCTCGAAGCGGTCGGAGGTCCAGCTTGCCCTGGCATCGGAATGCAGGAGCGTATAGTCGGCAACGGTGTAGCAGTCCTCCACGTTCCCGGTCTTGTAGAAGAACCAGGAATCGGCAAGGGCGTTCTGCATGCGGGTGGCGCCGAGGTTGAGGTCCGCGGCGAGATGTCGGAACTGCGCGGACGCGCCCAGGAGGCCCTTGAGCCGCTCGCGGCTGACCTGCATCGGTACGGCGCCCTCGGCGAGCATCACGTTGTCGGCGACGAAGAAGTGGTTGCGCTCCTTCATCGTGTGGAAGGTATTGATCCAGCTGTCTCCGGACAGGGAGCCGTATACCCTAAGGAGGTCCTTGAAGAAATACGCGCTGGCCTTTACGTCGGGATAGACGGTGAAAGTCTTCTGCGAATTGAAGTCCAGCTTCGCGCCGGCGCTCATCGACACGGGACCGAGTTCGAACTCGAAGCGCGGGGTGACCTTGAAGAGGGTCGCGTTGCTTATGGCCATTCCGGACGAGAGCTGCTGCTCGAGCCAGAAATCGGCGAGGAAGCGGTATTTCCTGTCGAGCACGGGGCCCAGCGTGCCGTAGAAGGCTATGTCGTGCTCATCGAGCTTGGGACGGTCCGCAGCGGCGTAATAGACATCGTCGTGGCCGAAGCGGTAGTTGGCGCCAAAGTCATAGTAGAAGAAGGAATTGTCGGAATCGGTGGAGCGGATGCGCGCCTTGGCATACGCGGAGTTGTATGCCGAACCGAGGTTCCTGTCGGCGGCGAAGACACCGTCGTGCCCGACCTCGAAGGTGAGGTCAGCGGCGGCGAGGTTGACCCTTCCGCTCACGCCGGCGTTGTCCTTGAAATCGAAACCGTTATGCAGGTTCTTGCGGTCCGCCACGAGGGTCTTGTCCATCAGGCGGTAGTTGCCGTAGTATCCCCTGCCGGTGCCGAACACGCTGAGCGAGAAGTTGTCCCGCAGTTTGAATTCGGAATCCACGTCCAGCTCCGGGTGGAACGAATAACCGGCGCCGAAGCGCACGTACAGCTTGTTCCGGTACACATTGCGGGCGTCCGGAGTGAGGCGCACCGAATACGGGGAGAATTCATACGCCCCCTTGTACGGGGAGTCGAACACCGAATAGTCGAACTTGTAGTCGAACACCATCAGCGTGTCGGGCACGTACATGTCGAGGCCCTTCTTCTGGAAATCGGACGGCCGGGACTCATATTCGTTGGTAACCCTGACGGTCTGGTTCACGTTCTGCGCGAGCATCGGAAGCCCGGCCGCAAGGACTGTAAGTATGGCGATTGTCTTTTTCATTGCAGGAAGGATCATTACTCGGAGAGGGCTGCGAGTTTGCGTTTGACATTGTCGAGCACGTCGTCGGTGTCCCCGAACGGGGTGTAGCCGTCACGGATGCTCTCGTAGGTCGCCCTGGCCTGTCCGTTCATGCCGCGTGCGGCGAAGGAATCGGCGAGGACGATGTAGGCCTTGGCGAGCCAGTAGGACTGGCTGCCGGCCTTCTGGGAGAATTCATAGACCTCGGTCTCGACATTGGTGAACTCACCCTTGTCGAAGATGTCCTGGATGATGATGTACTTCGCTTCGGCGCCTTCCGCGGTGGAAGGGTTGGACGCGAGGGCGCGGAACATCCTGAGAGCCTCCGCACGCCGGCTGCATCCCAGGTAGGACTTGGCCTGCACGTACTCGGCCTCCCTCTTCAGGTCGGCGGAGAGGCCGGACTGGGAGAGCACCAGGGCCGATGCGGCGATGGCGTTCTCGTAGTTGCGGGCCCTGAAGGCGGAACGCATCATTCCTATCTGCGCGGTCGCCTTGTTGGCCTCTATCCTGGCGTTGGCGTTGAGGCCGGAATAGCCGGAGTATGCATCGGAGAAGCGCTCGATGTCGTAGGACAGGGCAGCATAGCCGAGACGGGAACTCTCCGTGAAGGAATCGGACCCGCCGAGGTCGATGACCTTGAGGTAGGACTCGATGGCCTTCTCCTTGTTGCCTATGGCCTTGTAGGACTCGGCCATGTAGAACCAGGCCTGTCCGAGCTTCGAGCCCTTCGGGTATTCGTCGAGATAGCGCTGGAGCGAGACGAGCGCCTGCTGGTGGTTGCCGCCGAGGAAGACCTGCTCGGCCGTGTTGAAGTACATCTTCTCGCGGTCCTCGGCGCTGGCCTTGGCGTTGAGCTGGTTCTGCTCCACGTATTCCAGGTACTTCTCAGGCTCCTTGCGGGTCTGGTAGATGCTCTCTATGGCGAGCAGCGCATCCTCCGCGAACTCGCTGCCGGGCATCATGGACACCACGGACTTGTAGTACTTGAGGGCGTTGTCGTAGTCGCCGGCGTTGCGCTTGACCATTCCGAGGCCTATGAGGGACTTGGCCACATAGGTGCTGTCCTTCGTCTCGGCGCGGAGCTTGGAGAACACGCGCACCGCGTCGGCATTCTTCTTCAGGTCGGCGTAGGTGCGGCCGAGTTCATACATCGCCTCGTCGTAGAGCGGGGACTTCGGAGAGGCCTTCTCCACGTTGGCGAGCACCCTGACCTTGGCGTCCCTGTCCCCGTTCAGGCCGTATGCGAGCGCCTGGCGGTAGTAAGGATAGATGCCGTTGGGGGTGAAGAATTCGGAAAGCACCTTCTGGTAACTGGTGACGGCCTGCCTGTAGTCCTTGCGGGCGAAGTCGCAGTCCGCCCTGCGGGTGAGCGCATCCTCGCGGTACAGCAGCGCGCCGTTGTCGATATAGGTGTCGAACCAGCGGGCCGCGAGCGGGTAGTTGTCTTCCTTGAGATAGCAGTATGCCACGTTGTAGGGAAGGAGCGAGCCCTCGCTCATATCATCCAGGGCCGCTGCGTTATAGAGTTCCGTGAAGATCTCCTTCGCCTGCCCGACGTTGTCGCTCTTGAAGTAGGACTCGGCGAGCCAGTAGCGGGCGAGCTGGTTGAGCCTGTCGGACTTGGGCAGGTAGTATGCGGCGGCCCTCAGGCAGGGCACCGCGTCCCTGTAGGAACCGCTTCCCACCAGCTGCACGGCACGGAGGTAATTGGCCTTGGTGTAGTTGTTCTGCATGCCGGGCTCGAGCTCGTCTATGTGGTCATAGGCTGCCACCGCCCCGGCGTAATCGCGGTTGTAGAGGGCTGCGAGGGCCATATAGCCGTAGATCTGGTCGCCCTTGGTGGTGGTGCTGTAGGTCTTGATGTAATCGGTGAATCCGTTCGGGTCCTTGTTCAGGTCGAAGGCGAGCTTGGCGTAGTTGAAGGATGCGTCCTCCTTGATCCTGGCGTCAAAATCCGGGAGCGAAGCCGCCTTGAAGGCATCCATGGCGGCAACGTTGTTGCGGGTGTGGAGGTAGGCGTTCGCCATATGGTAGTTCGCGATCTGGCCGAGCGAGTCGGTCCTGTCGGTCATCTTGTTGAAGTTCTCAATGGCCCCCTGGTAGTCTTCCACGGCATAGAGCACCGAACCGGCATAGAAATAGTCGGAACGGGTCATCTTGGAATGGGACGAGGCGTCATAGTATTTCAGGGCGTTGTCCTTGTCCCCCTTGACGAGGTAGGACTCGGAAATCATGCGCGCGAGGCGCTGCCTGCGCTCCACCGGCACGTTCTCGAAAAGGGCCACTCCCCTGTCGAGCACGTAGTCGTAGTTCTTGCGGTTGAACTCGCAGTCCACCAGGTAGAAATTGGAAAGCTCGCTGAAACGCGGGTCCGAGGCCGACTTGGTGAACCAGGGCTCCGCCTGCACGAAGCGGCTCTCGGTGTAGTCCATATAGCCGTTGAGATAGCAGGCGGCGGAGGTGAAGGCGCTCATCGGCATGGAATCGACCTTGCCGAAGAAGGACCTCGCCGTCGCGTGGTCGCCGGCCGCGAATGCGCAGTAGCCCCGCTTGAAGAGCGCTTCCGCGGAATTCATCGCGCTGACGGCCTTGGCATCGACCTTGGCGAACTCCGCCGCGGCGCCGGGATAGTCCTGGGCGTCGAAGAGGGTGAGCGCGCGCTCGTAATGCATCTGGGGCAGCAGGGTCGCACGGCCGTGCCTGGAGGCATAGTCCGAGTAGACGTCCGCTGCATCGACCGAGTTCAGCTTGAGTGCACAGAGCACCGCATAGCCTTCGGCCATATCGTTTCCGGGCAAGGACTCGAACAGGGTCCTGGCCCTCTCATACATTCCGCTGGAATAAAGGTTCAAGGCCTCCCTGTAGATGCCGGAACCGCCGTCCTGGCCGAAGGCTGGAAGAGAAGAGATGACGCTTGCCGCGAGCGCGGCTGTCACCAGTATTTTCACTCTCATAAACAAAAACTTTTATAGTTTACAAAAATACTAAATTTAAACCTATATTTGTATAGGAAAAACAACAATTATTCCCATTTTATGAACAATTCCGAGCAGACTGAAAAAATCCCCGTCATCTCTTTCAGAGATGCCGACATCCTGAACGGAGAGGCCGTGGTGGTCTACGGACTCGACATGGAGGTATATCCCGGAGACCTCGTCTACATAGTGGGCAAGGTGGGCACCGGCAAGACCTCGATTATCCGCACGATGACCGCCGAGAACAAGCTCGGCAAGGGTGAAGGGAAGGTCTGCGGCTTCGACCTCGCGGGCATCAGGAACAAGGAGATCCCCTACCTGCGCCGCAAGCTCGGAGTCGTCTTCCAGGACTTCCAGCTGCTCATGGACCGCACCGTGGAGGAAAACCTGGCATTCGTGCTCAAGGCCACCGGATGGAAGGACAACGTATTGATTGACAAGAAGATAGACGAAGTGCTCAACGCCGTGGGCCTGCCCACGAAGGCGCACAAGATGCCCCACCAGCTGTCCGGAGGCGAGCAACAGCGCATCGCCATCGCCAGGGCCATCCTCAACAGCCCGGAAGTCATCATAGCCGACGAGCCCACGGGCAACCTCGACGGGGAGACCGCCAAGGGAATCCTCGAGCTGCTCCTCAAGATCAACCGGGAGAACGGGACGGCCATCGTGATGGTGACCCACAACCGCCATATCATCGAACAATACCCAGGCAGGGTCTTCGAAACCAAGGATGAGGCTTGCAGAGAGATATAGCGGGATCATAGGCTATTTCCTGAAGAACAACCCCGTCGCGCAGACGGAACTGGTCTTCAGGGACCCCTACGAACTGATAGTTTCGGTCGTCCTGTCCGCCCAATGCACCGACAGGAGGGTGAACATGACCACCCCGGAACTCTTCAAGCGCTACCCCACCGTGCGGTCCCGTCCGACGTGGACCTGCTGATGACGCTCCCGGGCGTGGGAAGGAAGACTGCGAACGTGGTGGCGTCGGTCATATTCGCCGAGCCCGTCATTGCCGTGGACACCCACGTATTCCGCGTGTCGCACCGCCTGGGCCTGTCAAAGGGCAAGACGCCCAGGGCCGTGGAACTGGACCTCGAGCGGCACATCCCCGAGGATCTGCGCGCCGTCTCGCACCACTGGCTGATCCTGCACGGCAGGTACGTATGCACGGCAAAAAAGCCGCAGTGCGGAAACTGCGGCCTTAAGGAATGGTGTCTCTATTTTAGCAGAACTGCTGCTTCAGACTCTCGATCTTAGCGTCGGCATCGGCGCCCTTGGCCCCGAAGTAGAACTTGATCTTCGGCTCCGTTCCGGAAGGACGGACCGACACGACGTCGCCCGCCTCGTCGAAGAACTGCAGCACGTTGGAACTCGGCTGGCCGGTCTTCTCCGGCTCTAGATAGTCTATGACCTTGGTGACGGGAGAGCCGCAGAGTTCCTTCGGAGGATTGGAGCGGAGGGCAGCCATCATGTTGCGTATCTCCTCGGCGCCGCTTATTCCCTTGCGCACGACTGAGACGAGGCCTTCCTTGCGGTATCCGTATTCCTCGTATATCTTCTGCATCAGCTGGTACAGGGTGAGACCCTTCTCAGCGGCCCAGGCGGCACATTCGGCCACCATCATCACGGTCACGGGGGCGTCCTTGTCGCGGACGAACTGGCCGATGTTGAAGCCGTAGCTCTCCTCGCCGCCGCAGATGAACTCCTCGCCCATCGCCTCGCGGCGCTTGACCACCTCGGCAATGTATTTGAAGCCGGTGAGCACGTTGTACACGGGAACGCCGAAGCTCTTGCAGATGTCGCTGATGAGTTCGGTGGTGACTATGGTCTTGACCACGTATTTGCCGCCGGTGAGCTTGCCCAGTTCCTTCCACCTGGTGAGGATGTAGTAGGTCAGCATGGAAGCGGTCTGGTTGCCGTTGAAAAGCACCATCCTGCCTTCGTCGTTGCGCACGGCGATGCCGAGACGGTCGGCATCCGGGTCGGAACCCATCACGATGTCGGCGCCGGTGGCGTCAGCCTTCTTTATGGCCAGGTCGAGCGCGGCAGCCTCCTCCGGATTGGGTGAGATGACCGTAGGGAAATCTCCGTCGCTGACGTCCTGCTCGGGCACGTGGATGACGTTCTTGAAGCCCATCCGCCTGAGCATTTCCGGCACGATGCGCACGCCGCATCCGTGAAGCGGGGTGTAGACGAACTTGAGGTCGCTGTGGGCCGCGACCGCCTCGGGGCTGAGCCTGAGGGAAAGCAGGTCGTTGAGATAGAGCTCGTCCACCTCGGCGCCCATGGGCTCGATGCCGCCGCACTTGAGTTCGGAGGTGAACTTCACCTGGGACGGATCGGTGATCTTGGCCACCTCGTCCACGATCTCCTTGTCCACTGGAGCGGTCACCTGGCCGCCGTCGCTCCAGCTGACCTTGTAGCCGTTGTATTCCTTCGGGTTGTGGGAGGCCGTAATCATGATGCCGGCCACCGCCTTTTTCAGGCGCACGGCATAGCTCATCATCGGCGTGGGCCGGATATTGTCGAAAATGAACACGTGGATGCCGTTCGCGGAGAGCACGTCGGCGGCGATCTTGGCGAATTCCTTGCTGTGGTTGCGGGAGTCATAGGAGATGCAGACCTTCGGATCGGGGTCGTCCACGTGGCTCAGGATATAGTTCGCAAGGCCCTGGGTGGCCATTCCGACGGTGTACTTGTTCATCCTGTTGGTTCCGACGCCCATAATGCCGCGGAGTCCGCCGGTACCGAATTCAAGGTTCTTGTAGAACGCATCCTCGAGTGCGGCGGGATCCAGGGTGCGCATCCTCTGGATCTCCATCTTGGTCTGCTGGTCGAAATCACCTTCCAGCCAGCTCATCGCTTTCAGTTCGTATTCTTTCATGTTGTTTATTATGTAGTTTAAATCCTATTCCTACTGTGAAACTGTTCCCGGCGGGGCCCTTGCTCACGATGTATGCGGCATCCAGGTGGATGCCCTTGAAGCTGAATCCGAGACCGGCGGTGATGGCATCAGGAAGCGGGGAATCCCCGCCGTAGATATAGCCGGCGCGGGCGCTTATCATCTTCCTCCAGGTATAGGAGGCTCCCGCTCCGGCGCGGAGGGCACCGTGGAGATACCAGCCCGCCTCGGCGGCTACTTCCACCCCGTGGTCCTCGCCGAAAGTGTGGGAATATGCCGCGCCGGCGACGGCCTGCGCGGGCAGGGAATACGTCCCGGCGAGCCTGCCGCCCAGGTCGCTGACGCCTGCGGTGACCCGGAGGCCTTCCAGCACGAACATCGCGTATGCATTGCCGGCAAAGGCAGAATAAGCCGCCACGGGGCCAAGGCTCTGGTTATAGTACCGTCCCCCTATTCCTATGCTGAAAAGGTCCAGGAACCTGTAGGCGAGGCCTGCCGCGATGAACATCTGGCCCGGAGTAGTGCTTTCCCCAGGATAGCCGTCTTCGTCCATAAGGGTATAAGGCGAGCCGAGGTCGCTGCCCGCGCCGAAGGAATAGCCGAAACGGTCGTCCAGGTTGCCGGCGGTGCCGAAACTGATGCCGGTGGTGCCGGAAGGTTTGCCGGGCTGCCACATTCCGCCGCTCAGCGCGAAATCGAAAATGCCGTCCCCGAACGGGGCATAGGCGGGATTGGTCAGCGCCGACATGGCGAAGGACGGGACCGCGGCGGAGACTGCGCCCATCGAGAGCGATACGGGATCGCGGGTGAAGCCTATGTTCCCCAGGGCCACTCCGGAGCCTTCCCCGGATTGTGCGAAAGCGGAGAACGCGGATGCGAGGAGCATCAGAAACGGTATGATGCGCTTTCTCATATCTTCACGACCTTAAAGCTGTGCTCCTCCCCTTCCACGACGAGTTTCAGGAGATAGATGCCGGGGACGCACGAGGACATATCGACCTTCGCGGGAGTGAAACTGCTGCATTCCGCCGAGCCGGAGAGGACCGGCTTGCCGGAAGGGTCGAAGATGGTATAGGAAACGGGCTTGAGCGTGCCGGGAGCTATGTTGAGCACCGATTTCACCGGCATCGGGTAGAGGTCGGCGGCGACGTGGGCGTCACGGCATATCGCCTTGAAGCTCAAGGTGTCGGACAGTCCGCCCGGATCGGTGGCGATGACCTTGATCACAGCCGGT
The DNA here is from genome assembly GCA_902787295.1 of uncultured Bacteroidia bacterium. Taxonomy (GTDB): domain Bacteria; phylum Bacteroidota; class Bacteroidia; order Bacteroidales; family UBA932; genus Cryptobacteroides. The sequence continues at coordinate 15,601 of CADAFW010000011.1, read as the reverse complement.
CCGAACGCCTCTGAAGTCAGCTTCACTGAGTCGGACGAGACCGTGACGTCTATGATTCCGTCTTCCGAGGAGATGGCCGAGAACGTCAGCACGTCCCCGTCAGGGTCGGTGAATGCATCCGCGACATAGCGCGACGCACTCACTCCTATGGTATCCAGAAGGACGTCGGCAATGCGTCCCGCTACGGGAGGATGGTTCTCACCGGTGGTGAACCTGACTGCCGGCGATACCCCGCCGTAGATGTTGCGGTGGCGCGGGAATGCCGCCACATAATATTCCGTAGAAGGGCTGAGGCCGATCTTGCCGGTCACCCGGGTGCCCTCTGCGCCGTAAGCCGACACGCTGAAAAGCGTATCCGGGACCGAAGCAGGGTCGATGTCCGCGAGCGCGGCAGGATCCTTCGAGACCACGAAAAGCACGCCGGAGGCCCCTTCGGGCACGGTGGCGGTCAGCAGGGCCGACATTCCGGGAGCTTCAGCGGACAGGCCGGTCACGGGATTCGGAAGGCCGGTGCCGAAAAGGAACGCACCGTATGCGTCCAGCAGCGGTCCTACGGCCTTCCCGGCGTTGGCCGAGGCAAGTGCATCAGCACCTCCGACAAGCCGTTCCACAAGGTCGTCGCAGGTGAATCCGGGGCCGCCGAAGTATGACACGAGGAGAGCCGCGACGCCGCTCACTTCCGGAGCCGACATCGACGTTCCCTGCATCCACGCGGTCTGCACGGTATAGGTCGGGGCAACGTAGGCCTTGTCCATCGGGGACGTGCTGAGGATGCAGTCCTCGTCCAGTCCGGCGAGCTTGTAATTGCCGCCGGGGGCGCAGATGTCCACCTTGCTGCCGTAGTTGGAGAAATAAGAGACCTTCAGGTCGGGTCCCACGGAACCCACGTTGACGACGGGATCGTAATTGCCCGGGGCGCCGCCTTCCCAGCCGTCATTGCCTGCCGCGAAGACCACGACGCCGCCCTTCATCGGGCTGTCCGGAAGCTGGTTGCCGTCGTTGTCGCAGCCGGCGTATTTTATGAAATAATCCACGGCGGCCTTGTCGGATTCGGAGATCCTGCCGGCAGCGGCCGCGGAGGCGTTCTTGTATTCGTAGCCCCAGCTGTTGTTGCACACGAGGGCTCCCCTGTTGCACGCCCACACGATGGCGGGCGCCGTCTCGGCGAATATGGTATGGTCGTACCAGTCGTCGGCGCTGCTGTACTCGGGATCGTATGTCATCACCTGGCAGGAAAGCAGGCGCACTCCGCCGTTGCCGTCCAGGCCGCCGGCGACGCCGCCGACCAGCTTTCCGTTATTGTTCACCGCGCCTATGATGCCGGCCACGTGCGTGCCGTGGAGTTCCGGGACCAGCGTCGGCGAACCGGTGCAGAAATTCCAGCTGCCCGCAGTACCGCCCGGGATGGTGACGGGCGCCAGGTCGGGATTGCCCGCGTCTATGCCTCCGTCCACCACGGCCACCGTGACGCCGGAACTGCCGCCGGTGAAATATTTCCATACCGGCAAGACATCGATGTCCGCGCCTGCGACGGAAGATTCCGTCAGCGTGCCGTCATTGAAGAAATGCCACTGGGACGGGCCAAGGGGGTCGTTGAACGGGAATGCCGCAGCGTGGAGCGTCCTGCGGAGAGGAATTTCGGCAATTTCCACGCCGGCGGTCTCCGCCATCCCCCGGCCGGCCCTGGTCGGGGTCTGCCTGCCGTATTCTATCCTGTACCATCTGTCCAGTCCTTCCCGGTGCTGGCGCGGTTCATATTCAGGGTCGTATGGGAACAGCCTCGTGAGGGACGTGGCGCCTATTTCCTCAAGGATTGCGTCGAGTTCCCCGGAGGCGGTGGTGACCGTGGACCCAGCCTTGGTCGTCACGCCTTCCCCGATGAGAGCCGCAAGCTCCGGGGCCAACTTGACATTCAGCACGCCGCTGACAAAAGAAGCGTCCTCCCCGGCCATCCCGGCCGGCTCCGCGACCATATTGTCCCTGTTGCAGGAGGCAAGCAGGAGGATCGCGGCGAAGGGCATTATCAGGGCTCTTTTCATAACTTTCAAAAATACGAAAAATTCCCGAGATATCAATCGGGAAAGCACAAAAATGGGAATCCGTAAGCAAGGCTATGCTGGCATAGCCTTGCTTACGGAGCGGCCGACCGCACCTGCGCGGTCTTTCAAATCATCTGTCAGATCGTCTCCGAGGGAACGTTTCCGGAGTTGCCCTGGAATTCTCCGCGGAAATCTCCGCGATGGCCGCCGTTGAAGTCTCCGCGTCCGCCGCGTCCGTTGAAGTCGCCGCGCCCGCCGTTGAATCCGCCACGGCCCCTCTCGGAGCCTTCGCCACGGCCGCCCATATGGCCGCCCATATGGTTCATCTCAGAGTTGTAGAGTTTGCGGACCTGCCTGGGGCTGAGGACCTTACGGAACTTGTCGTAGTATGCCTCACGGATGTCGAGGACCTTGCGGCTCACCTCGAACTTGGCCTTGATGGATGCTTCGATCTCGGCATCCGTGGCATCCTTGCCAACCTTCGGCGCAGAAGCGAGCGCCTCGAAGATCTCGGTCCTGAATGCCGAATAGACCGGTATGAATTTCTCGGTCGTGGGACCGTCAAGTTCGAGTTCCACCGCCATCCTGCGGCTCATGTTGGCCACCATCTCCTCACGGGACGGTTTCTCTCCGCCGGGGCCCTTCCTGGAGTCCCTGTTCTGCGCGAATGCCTGGCCTCCGGCCATCATCAGCGCGACTGCTGCGATTGCAAAAAACTTTTTCATGACTGTCGATAATTAATAATCCATTCCATTTTCATAAATCAATTCGTTGGCGAGGAATACGTCGTACTCGGCACTCGCCAGCCAGCCGGCGCTCTCGTCATAGAGCCTGGCCGCAGTACGCGACCTCATCATCGTTCCGGCCGCGACCACGATCGCCAGCGCCGCTGCGCCGGAAATGAGCGCGATTCCGGCATTGCGCCTTCTTCTCCTGACTTCGGAGGCTCCTGCGACCGCCCTCGAACGGGCTTCCTCGAAGAAGCCTTCCGGCACGGTAAAGGGATTGCTGCTGTTCTTACTCATCTTCTTCAATGATTTTCTTCAACTTTTCTTTCGCGTTGTGGTAGCTCACCTTGAGGGTCTCGGGCTTCGATCCCGTTATGCGCGCTATCTCACCATAATCCAGTTCATCATAATACCTCAGCGTGAACACCGTCCTCTGCTGGGGGGTAAGCGTGAGGAGGCCTTTCTGGAGTTTCACTCCTGCCGCCTCGGTGTAGTTGACGTATTCCGAATCCCTGAGGGTCTGTTCCAGGTATTCGTCCAGCGTCCGGTCCCCGAGCTCCCGTTTCTTGCGCCTGAAGAAGTGGTTCACCACGTTCGTGGCGCAGCGGAACAGCCAGGCCTTCTCCTTCGAAGGGTCACGGAGCTGCCAGAGTTTGCGGTAGACGGTCACAAGCGTATCCTGCAACAGGTCCTGGGCATCTTCGTGGCTGACCACGAGCCGCCGGATATGCCAGTACAGGGGTTCGCTGTACTCCTGAACGATCTTTTCGAATCTTTGGTCAACTCTGTCCATACCGCAACGGCTTTCACAAAATTAGAGCCGCATTCCGTCCGAAAGTTAATGGAAAAATGAATAAATTTGTGAAAAGCATATGAAGAGAAGTTTCGCGGACATACTCGGGGACGTCGCCGCGCTGCAGCGGAAGAAAGTCGAGGCCAAACTGCCCGGTTGGGCGGACGTGGACGGCCTCGAATTCCCGGATGCGCTATGCCTCGAGCAGTGTTCCGGCACGGCCGCGGCCATCCACAAGGCCTCTTTCATACCGGAAGGCTGCCGTATCGCGGACCTCACCGGCGGCCTCGGGGTGGACAGCTGGGCTTTCTCCCGCAGGGCCTCGGCCGTGCTGTATTTCGAACGGAACGCCGTGCTGCAAGAAGCCGCCGCGCGCAATTTCATCCGCCTCGGAGCGGACGGCATCGTCACCGTGAACGCGGAAGTATCCCCGGAAGGCGGGCCGTGGCTGCAGGCGCTAAGGGAGTTCAAGCCGGACTGGATCTATGCCGACCCGGCCCGCAGGGACGGCCTCGGCAAGAAGGTTTTCCTCCTGGAAGACTGCCGGCCGGACATCGCCACCCTTCTCCCCCTCCTCTATGAAAACGCCGGCAATATACTGCTGAAACTCTCCCCCATGGCGGACATCAGCATGCTCGCGAACCGCTTCGGCGGGCATCTGCGCGAGCTGCACGTGGTAGGCCTGGGAGGCGAGGTGAAGGAACTTCTCTGCCTGCTGTCCGCACAGGAGCGGGAAGGTTGGACCGTAAGCGTGGAAGACGCAGCCGGCGGCACGCAGGCATTCAGCTTCAATCCCGGTGAAGAAGCGGCGGCGGAAGCGGTTTTCCACGGTCCGGAAGGGCTGGAGGGCCTCCTGCTCCATGAACCGACGGCACCGATGATGAAGGCGGGAGCTTTCAAACTGCCCTGCAGCCGCTTCGGGATGGAGAAACTCGGCAGTTCGACCCATCTCTACGTCGCCCCCTCCGCCATACCGGAAGCGGGCGGACTGTTCAAGGAGTTCCGTATCATGGAAGTAGTTCCGCTGAACAAGGCTTCCCTCAAGGAAATAGGGAAGAAATATCCGCGGGCGGAGGTTTCCGCCAAGGGAATACCTATGAGCAGCGAGGAACTCAGGACGAGGACCGGCTGCCGCACCGGGTCGGACATCCACGTGTTCGGATGCGGGATAGCCGGAGGGAAATACCTGATCGCAGCGGCCAGACAATGACCATGGAGCCGTCCTACATAGCCATAGACCTGAAATCGTTCTACGCTTCCGTGGAATGCGTGGAGCGGGGACTCGACCCGCTTACCACCAACCTGGTGGTGGCGGATCCGACGCGCACGGACAAGACCATCTGCCTCGCCGTGTCCCCCGCCCTGAAATCCTACGGCGTACCGGGCAGGGACAGGCTCTTCGAAGTGATACGGACGGTGAAGATGATCAACGCCAGGCGCAGGATGCATGCTCCCGGACGCTGTTTCAGGGGCTCCAGCACGGACAACAAGGCCGTCCTGGCGGACCCGTCGCTGAGCCTGGACTACATCGTGGCGCCGCCCAGGATGGCCCTTTACATGGAGGTCAGCAGCAGGGTCTATGCCACCTACCTGAAATACATAGCCCCCGAGGACATCCACGTCTATTCGATAGACGAGGTGTTCATAGATGCGACGGACTACCTAAGGACCTACTCCTGCACCGCCCGGGAGCTGGCCCGCAGGATGATAAAGGACGTGCTCGCCACCACCGGCATCACCGCCACGGCGGGCATAGGGACCAACCTCTACCTCGCCAAGGTGGCGATGGACATAGAGGCCAAGCACCAGGAAGCCGACGCGGACGGCGTGCGCATAGCCGAACTCGACGAAATGTCCTACCGCAGGAAACTGTGGTCCCACACGCCCCTGAAGGACTTCTGGAGGGTGGGACGCGGCATTGCGGCCAGGCTCGAGGCCGCCGGCATCCACACCATGGGGGACCTGGCGCTCCGCTCCACGCAGCCGTCCTGGGAGGAATTCTTCTACAGGCAGTTCGGCGTCAATGCGGAACTGCTCATAGACCACGCCTGGGGCTGGGAGCCCTGCACGATGCAGGACATAAAGGCCTACAGGCCGGGCAGCAACAGCCTCAGCAGCGGCCAGGTGCTGCAGCGCCCGTATGAGTTCAGGGAAGGCCGCACGGTGGCGATGGAAATGGCGGAGGCGCTCGCGCTCGACCTCGTCAGCAAGGGCCTGGTAACGGACCAGATAGTGCTCTACGTCGCCTATGACAACGACGTCGTCAAGGAAGCCGGGAAAGGGGCCTGGAAGGGACAGCTGGTGACCGACTGGTACGGCCGCCCGGCGCCGAAACCCGCCCACGGCTCGCTGAACCTGGGGAAGCACACTTCCTCCACCAGGCTGATCACCAAGGCGGTGGCAGACCTCTTCGACGGCAACGTGGACAAGCGGCTGCACGTACGCAGGATCAACGTCAGCGCAAACCACGTGATACCGGAAAGCCAGGCCGCCGGAGAACCCGCACTGGACCTCTTCGGCGAGAAGGCCGCGGACGACAGGGAAAGGAAGCAGCAGGAGGCCATACTCGAGATACGCAGGCGCTTCGGCAAGAACGCGATCCTCAAGGGAATGGACTTCGAGGAAGGCGCGACGGCGAAGGAAAGGAACAAGCAGATCGGAGGGCACAAGGCATGACGGACGACAGGTACAAGGACATCATCGGCCTGGAGCACCACACTTCGGCAGTCCATCCGCGCATGCCAAGGGAGGCCCGTGCGGCGCAGTTCTCCCCCTTCGCGGCGCTCACCGGATTCGGGGAGGTCATAGAAGAGACCGGGCGTCTGACGGAGGTCCGGACGGAGCTGGCCGAAGACGAGCGCAAGGCCCTGGACGCGAAGTTCCGCGCGCTTGCCGAGGACCCGTCCGCAGACAGGGAAATACTGGTCACCTTCTTCAAGGAAGACCCGCGCAAGGAAGGCGGCGCCTATCTCACGGTGTCCGGCAGGATCAGGAAAGTGGACGAAATCGCCCGGTGCATCGTCCTGGAGGACGGCATCTCCATACCCATGGCCGACGTCTTCGGCCTCGGGATCAAAGAACAGGAATAGCCCCTATCGGCTGAGCAGGTGCTTTGTCCAGAACAGCGCGTCGGCAGCGGCGTCGTGGTCGTGCTGGGAGCCCCTGTAGCCGTGCATTCCGTCAGGATAGATCATCAGCTCGAACTGCCAGCCGGCATCCTGGAGGGCGTCGGCGAGCAGCAGGGTGTTCTGGAAGTGGACGTTGTCGTCGCCCGTGCCGTGGGTGAGCTTCAGCACCGGATCCAGGCCGCGGACGCCGCCCAGGCGCGGTTCGGCATCCTCCACGTAGTTCAGCACGGACGCGATTTCATAGCCGTCGGGATTGGCCTCAGGGGTGTCCATGAAGCGCTCCGTATAGTGTGAATCATAGAGCGTCCAGTCGTACACGCCGCCACCGGCCACGCCGCAGCAGAAGAGATTCGGGTAGCGGAGCACCAGCATCGCGGTCGTGGTGCCGCCGAAGGAGAAGCCGCGCACGCCTATCCTGGATTTCTCCACGTACGGGCAGGTCTGGAGCCATTCGGCCCAGGCCACGTAATCCTGGAGTTCGATGACGGTCATGCGGCGGAAAGCCTCGTCCATGCCCTTGCGGCCGTTCTCGCCCGAAGAGCGGGGGTCCACCACTATATGGATGATGCCGTTCTCCCAGCACCACTGGTCGGATGCGTCGCGGTCGCCCCAGCGGTCGCGCACGTACGGATTGCCGGGACCGCCGTAAAGGGTCATAATGACCGGATATTTCCGCTTGGCGTCGAAGCCCTTCGGGTAAGTGATGAGCCCGTAGAGGTCGAATCCGTCGTTCTCCATCGTAATTATCTGGGGATAAGGACCTTCGAAAGGACGCGAGGGCAGCGGGTCGCCTTCTATGACCTTGGTCCCGGAGCCGTCGTAGGCATTCACGGAGATGACTTTCCAAGGGGTGCGGGCGTTGGATATCCTGGCGGTGAAACGCTTCCCGTCCTCTATGAACTTGACATCGGTGGCCCAGTACTCGGGATCGGTGAGCATCTTCACGCCGCCCCTGGCATCCAGGCGGTAGACCGAAGGATGGAGGCGGGAATCGCGCTTGGCCGTGAACCAGACGTCCCCGGTCTTCTCGTCGACCTTCAGGAGGGAGATGTCCCAGTTCTTGCCGTCCGTGAGGCGTTTGAAGGTCTTGCCGTCATAGCTGAGGAAATAGATCTGCTCCCATCCCGTCTCGAAGTTGCGGGCCATGTAGAGGCCTTTCGGAGTGAAAATGACTTCCTCGATCCAGTCCAGCCAGGTAGGATATTCCTCGTGATAGACCTGACGCTTGCTGCCGTCCGCGACGGACACGGCATAGAGGTCCAGGACGGACTGGCGGCGCGGCTCGCGGGCGATGTAGAATTCGCGGGAATCGGCGCCCCAGAAAGGGATGCCGAAATACTGGTCCTGCGTGCTGTCGAAGTCCGCCCACACTATGTTCCTGGGCTGGCCGAGGTCTATTATGCCTATCTTCACGGACGGATTGCAGCCGCCCGCCTTCGGGTACCTGGTCTCGTTGAGCTTACCGTACTGCCCGAAAGGGGAATAGATAGGGAACATCGGGACCCGGGAATTGTCGAAGCGGTAGAAACCTATCTTGCGGGAGTCAGGGCTCCACCAGAACGCCTTGTAGCGGGAGCGGCGGCCGAGGATCTCCTCGTAATAGACCCAGGAGGCATAGCCGTTCAGGATAACCTCCGAACCGTCGAAGGTGAGGCGCGTCTCGGCGCCGGTGGCTTCGGTCCTGACCCACAGGTCGTTGTCACGGGTGAAAGCCGTCATCTTTCCGTCAGGTGACGGGGTCGCGTTCCTGTCTTCCGCACGCAGGGTCAGCGCCGCCGCGAGGATGAGGATGGTTGCAATGATTCTTTTCATTTGAAGAAGCGGTCGTTGAAATTCACGAGATAGACCCTCTCCACGGCACGTGTGAGGGCGGTATAAAGCCATTTGAGGTCGTCCAGAGTCTGTTCGGGCTGCCAGAATGGGCAGTCGATGAATACGCATTTCCACTGTCCTCCCTGGGACTTGTGGCAGGTTATCGCCTCCGCATATTTAAGCTGCAGGGCATTGTAGTATTTGTCTTCGCGCACCTTCTCGTAGCGGTTCTTCCTGCCGACGATGTAGTCGTAGTCGGCGCTCACCCCCTGGTAGAGATTGTTCTGCTGCTCATAGGTCAGGGAGGCGGATTCCGATTCGAGGGTGTCCAGGCAGACCTTCGCACGCACCTCCGCGTCGTCATAGTCCGGGAAAGTGAGGATGGCATCGGCGAAGTGCAGGCCGTAGCGTTCCTCGAAGTCCGAAATGCGGTAGAGCTTGGCGATGTCCCCGTTGGCGATGTAGTCCATTCCGGCCACGTCGTCCACGAACTGATAGCAGTTCCTGACTATCATCAGCTTGTCGTCGCGCACGAGTTTCTCCTCCTTGAACTGCACCTGGGCGCGTATTCCCAGGTTGTAGCGGATGGCGCGCTTGTTGGAACGGCACAGGACTATGGTCTCGTCCTCGCCATAGCGCCCGTATGCGTCCGTCAGGGTTTCGATGAGCTCCCCGCCGCTGACGCGCACGATGTCGTCCGTGCCGGAAAGGTCCAGCTTTATGTCGTCGAACGTCTCGTAGCCGTCGGAGGATGCGATGATCTCCCTCAGCATCGTGGCGTTGCGCAGTATCCCGGATTCGGCGGACTGGCGCACCACGCTGGTGAGCTCGGCATAGCGCACTCCCCCGAAGCCGTCCATGAACCCGCGGGAGAGCGCGGGTGAGGCGTCCAGGCCCACCGGAGGCAGCTGGGCGGCATCCCCGATGAGTATGAGGCGGCAGTCGGCGCCGTTGCGCACGAACTGGATGAGGTCGGACAGGAGGTCGCCGGTACCGAAGAAGGTGCTGCTCTGCTGCTCCCCCGCCTCGATGCCTATGAGCGAGACCTCGTCCACTACGAAGAGGGTCCCCTTGGCCTTGTTCGGGGCCAGGGAGAACTGCCCGAAGCCATCGGCACCCACCGATTTCTGGCGGTAGATGTGCTTGTGGATGGTGCTGGCGGGACGATGCGCGAAGCCGCTCAGCACCTTGGCGGAACGGCCGGTCGGGGCGAGCAGCACGGAGGGCGTCTTCATCTCGCGGAAAGCGGAGATCACGGCGGCGATGGCAGTGGTCTTGCCGGTGCCGGCATAGCCGTTCACGACGAGTATGTCCGCATCGTCGCAGGTCGCGAATTCAGCCACCTTGCGGAACAGCGAGTCCTGGCAAGGAGTGGGCTCGTTGTCGAAGTGGTCGAGGAAGGAACGGTATAGGAATGTGGCCCTGTCCATTATCTGCCGTGGCGGTCGAATATCATTCCGATGACCGCAAGCAGCGGGTAGATCTCCACGCGTCCGAGGAACATGTCCGTGGTGAAGAGGAGCTTGGCGGCGACGGATATGCCGTTGAAGTTGCCCATGCTTCCGAGTTCACCCACGGCGGGACCTACATTGCCAATGCTGGTGACGGAGGCGCAGAAGGCATTGTGGGGATCGACCCCGAACCCCATGCTGAGGAGGACGGAGAATGAGAGCAGGACGCAGTAGAGGACTATGTAGAGCAGGTGCGGCGCCATCTCGGCATCCCTGAGGATGGTGCTTCCGAGCTTGACCTCGTTGACGGAGGTGGGATGCAGGATCCTGTTGACCTGCCGCCTGATGGCCTTGAAGAAGAGCAGTATCCTGTCCGCCTTCACGCCTCCGGAAGTGGATCCGGCGCAGGCGCACATGAAGGCCGGGAACATTATGACCATGGTGAGCGCCTTGGGCCAGACGGCGTTGTCGATGATGGCGAAGCCGGTGGTAGTGCTGACGCAGAGGGTCTCGAAGAGGCCGTTCCAGAGGGCGTTGCCCCAGCTGCCGCAGATGCCGTAATGCTTCAGTTCGATGCCGAGGACCAGCGCGAAGAAGAGCACCGATCCCGTATAGAACTTCAGCACGGGATTGTTGAGCGGCTTGAGGGACCTGGTGGCGAAGGTCAGGTAGGTTATCCCGAAGTGGAGGGACGACAGGTACATGAAAAGCATCGTCAGGCCCTCGATCAGCCTTGAATCGAAGGCGGCGATGGACGCGTTCCTGGAGCTGAAGCCGCCGGTGGCGCTCACGCTCATCGCGTGGCACACGGCGTCGAAGGCGCTCATCCCGGCGATCCAGTAGCTGAAGAACGAGACTATGAAGAGCAGCAGGTACACGTATGCGAAGATGTATACCGTCTTGTTGGCGTTGCTGCCGTAGGTGTTCTTGGAGAGCGAACTGAGCTCCATGTTGGTGAGACGGAGCTTCATCTGGTTCGATCCGGGGATGATCAGGAGCAGGAAGACGACGACTCCCAAGCCGCCGATGAAATGGGTCGAGGAACGCCAGAAGAGCAGGCTCCTGGGCAGGCCTTCGACATCTTCCAGGATGGTGGCACCGGTGGTCGTAAAGCCGCTGACGCTCTCGAACCAGGCGTTGGTGAGCGAGAACGGGCCGCCCCAGAGGGCGTACGGCAGCATTCCGAACACGAAGGACAGCAGCCAGGAAAGCATGATGATGATGTATCCTTCCTTAAGGCTGATGGCCGAGGTGCTGCGGACGAATATGAACGGGAAGATGCCTACTATGAAGGTGATGGTGAAGGAGATGATGAGGGCGGCAAGGGCGCTGTCGTTTCCGTTGAGCAGGGAAACGAAGATCGAGAACAGCATGAACAGCGCACTGACGAGCAGCGCGTATCCGACGTTTCTGCTGATGCCTTTCCAGTTCATCCGTTATTCCTTCTGGCCGGCCTCCGCCGGGGTTTCCGCATCGGCTCCGGAGCCAGTCTTGTGACGGAGCGCGAGGACCCTGGTACGCAGCTGGGCGTTCTCCTGGGTGATTTCCGTGATGCCGGCGTTGAGTTCCGCGAGCTGGTCGTCACCATCGAACTGATAGGTGTACTTCTTGTCACTGCCCCTGTAGGCATTCAGCGATTCGAGCATCTTGTAGATCGGATTGACGTAACCCGAGATGATGAAGAACAGCAGCATTATGATGAGGAGCAGGCCGACTCCCGCGGCGACGAGGCCGGGGATGATGGAGCGGTAGTAGCCGCGGTCGAAGGTGGCGGAGTTGTTCCTGAGGTCGGTGTAGATCTCGTCGGAAAGGACGTCGATGTCGCGCTGCAGGCGCTGGAACTTGGGCTGGAGGCGCTCGAAGTACCAGGAACGGGAATCGATGAAGTCGGAGACGAGCACGTTCTGCAGTTCGAAGGAAGTGAGCATGTACGCGGAATACGAATACAGCACGGAATCCGCGAGCGTGGACACCCTGGCCGAAGAAAGTTCGGAACTCAGCTTGTCGCAGTTCTCCTTGAAATAAGCGTCGTCAAAGTCCGGGACCTCGGCCGATATCTCGTCACCGATGACCGCGAGGAGGCTGAGGTTGTAGTTGTTGCTCATCTCGGCCAGTTTGTTGGCCACGTTGATGGCGTCGATGTCGTCGCTGACAAGATCGGAGACGTAGTCGCTCATCCTGGTGTATTCCATGATGGATATCACGCAGGAGATAAGGAGCACGGCGGCTATGGCGCTCAGGCTGACTATCAGCTTGGAACGCATGGAGAACCGCTGTTCCTTGACCTTCTCGACAACTTTGTTGACCTTCATTTTTAAAATTTTTCAAAATGAATTACAAATATACGAAATATTTGTATATTTTTGTATTCGAGACAATAACACTATGATGACCGGGACCTTCCTCAACGACCAGACCAGCAAGAACGCAGCCATCAAGCGGGAAATCCTCCGTCTCTGCATCAAGCACGGAAAATCCAGCATCGGAGATTTCAGCCGCGGCCTCGGCATAAGCGTTCCCACCATAACCAAACTCGTCGGAGAACTCATAGACGACGGATTCCTCCAGGACGAGGGCAAGCTCGGCTCTTCCGGAGGCCGCCGTCCGAGCATCTACGGACTCAATCCGGAAGCCGGCTACTTCATAGGCGTGGAGGTCTCCAGGAAGCATTTCCACCTCGCCATCTGCAACTTCAAGGGGGAGGTGATCCACTTCATCCAGGACGTCGCGTTCGTGCTCGAAGCCAGCGACGAATCCGTGCGCAGCATGAGCAAGCTCATACGCGAGGAGGTCATAGGCATAGGCCTGCCTTGGGAGAAGATCCTCGGAGTGGGCGTCAGCCTGTCCGGAAGGGTCAACCCCGAAAAGGGCTACAGCCTCACCTACTTCGTCTCCGAGGACATCCCGCTCACCTCCGGCTTCGTGGAGGAACTGGGCGTGCCGGTGTCCGTGGAGAACGACTCCCGCGCCATGACCTACGGCGAATACATGACCCTCGGCAGCAACGCCAACAAGGATTTCATCTTCATCAACCTCAGCTGGGGACTCGGAATGGGAATGATCCTGGACGGCAACCTCTACTACGGCAAATCCGGCTTTTCCGGCGAGCTCGGGCACATCCCGCTGCTGGACAACAACATCATCTGCCGCTGCGGCAAGGTCGGCTGCCTGGAAACGGGCGCATCCGGCTCCGCGCTGCACAGGATGATGGTGGACAAGCTGATGCAGGGCCGCCAGTCCTCCCTTTCCAAGATCTTCAAGGAGAAGGGCGACATAGAACTCGACGAGATCCTCCAGGCCATACGCGAGGAGGACGTGCTCGCCATCGAATGCATAGGCGAGATAGGCGAAATCCTCGGACGCGGCATCGCTGCGGTCATCAACATCTTCAACCCCGGCCTCGTCGTGATAGGAGGCCGCCTCATCGTGGGAAAGGACTACCTCAGGCTGCCGGTCAAGACCGCCGTCAACAGGCTCTCCCTCTCCCGCGTCACCAGCGACACCAAGATCCGTCTCTCCACCCTCGGACTCCGCGCGGCATCGGTGGGCAACTGCCTGCTCGCCAGGGCCAAGGTGCTGGGACTCATGAAGAAATAAAACCCGAAACCAGATATGTACGACCAGAACAACGGGCTTTACGTAGCCCACGGCCCCAACGGCCCTATCAGCATCAAAGGCAAGATGGCTAACCGCCACGGACTCATCGCCGGCGCCACCGGTACAGGCAAGACAGTGACCCTCCAGGTGATAGCGGAGACGTTCAGCCAGGCGGGAGTTCCCTGCTTCATGGCCGACATGAAGGGAGACCTCAGCGGCATCAGCCAGGCCGGAAAGATGTCCGGATTCATCGAGAAGCGCTGCGCCGAATTCGGCATCGCCGACCCGCAGTTCCACGGCAACCCCACCCGCTTCTACGACGTCTTCGGCAAGCAGGGCCACCCCATGCGCACCACCATATCCAACATGGGTCCCCAGCTCCTCAGCCGCCTGCTCGAACTCAACGAGACCCAGGCCGGCGTGATGGACATCGTCTTCCGCGTGGCCGACGACAAGGGCCTGCTCCTCATAGACATGAAGGACCTCCGCTCGATGCTCGCCTACGTGAACGAGCACTCCGCGGAATACCAGCAGACATACGGAAACATCAGCGCGGCATCGGTGGGCGCCATCCAGAGGGCGCTCCTGTCGCTCGAGAACCAGGGCGCCAACCAGTTCTTCGCGGAGCCGGCCTTCGACATCGCCGACCTCTTCGCAGTGGAGGACGGCCGCGGCGTGATGAGCGTGCTCGCGGCGGACGAGCTTATGATGAATCCCAAGCTCTATTCCACCTTCCTGCTCTGGCTCCTCAGCGAGATCTACTCCACCCTCCCCGAAGTCGGCGACCTCGAGCTTCCGAAACTCGTGTTCTTCTTCGACGAGGCACACACCCTCTTCAACGGCACCTCCCCGGCGCTCGTGAGCAAGATCGAGCAGGTGATCCGCCTCATCCGAAGCAAGGGCGTGGGAGTCTATTTCATCACCCAGAACCCGAGCGACATCCCCGACTCGGTGCTCGGACAGCTCGGCAACCGCGTGCAGCACGCCCTCCGCGCATACACCCCGAAGGACCAGAAAGCCGTCAAGGCTGCTGCCGAGACCTTCCGCACCAATCCTTCCTTCAATACCGAGGACGCCATAATGAATCTCGAGACCGGTGAGGCCCTCGTGTCCTTCCTCGATGCCAAGGGCGCTCCCGAAGTGGTCGAGCGCGCACGCATCCTCTTCCCTCTCAGCCAGATAGGCGCCATCACCGCAGGCCAGAGGCTGGACATCAACGCAGCCTCCCCCGTCGGTGGCAAATACGACAACGTCATCGACCGCGAGTCCGCATTCGAGGTACTTCTTGCAGACCAGCAGAAGGCTGCCGAGGAGCAGGAGAAGCAGAGGATGGAGGTAGAGGAACAGAAGGAGAAGGCTGCTGAGAAAAAGGCCGCCGAGAAGGCTGAGAGCAAGAAAAGCAAGGCCAAGAAGAGCATTGGCGCCGCCGTCATAGGGGCGGCCGTGAGCGCCGCCGTGACCAGCGTCACCCGCAGTGCAGGCACCGCCGCGGCGAACGCCATCACCGGCAAGAAAAGCAAGAGCAGCAGCGGCAAGAGCATAGCCAACAAGGCCATCACCAATGCCACCAGCAGCGCCCTCCGCACACTCACCCGCAGCATACTCGGAAACCTGATCAAGTGATGAAGGTCAGGACATACGCAATCGTGTTCCTATCCGTGCTGGCCCTCGCCGGCTGCCGGAACAGGAACAAGGAAGCCGTACCCGAACCGGAGCCCGAGCTTCCCGCAATAGGCTTTTTCCAGGACCGCTTCATCGCGGACACCACCACGGTCCACGACAGCGAGAACATCACCTCACTGTTCCACAGGCTCGGAGTGCCCGGGGACAGCACCTACCGCCTCGTGAGCCTCTGCGACACCATCTTCGACGTGAGGAAACTCCGCGCCGGCAAGCAGGTGGTCGCCTACTACCCGGATTCGGCCCGCACGGCTCCGGGATACATCGTCTATGTCAACGACAGGGTGCGCTCCACCGTGTTCCAGTGCCGGGATTCGCTGGCCATCTGGATCTACGACAAGCCCGTCGAAACCGAGCGCAAGATCCTCGACGT
>CADAFW010000010.1 GCA_902787295.1 uncultured Bacteroidia bacterium | reverse complement strand
GGATCCGACCGCAAGTCCTGGAGGCAGTTCCGCAGGGAGTTCAAGCTGCGCAACCCCAACATCACCGTGCACCATCTCTGGGATCCGGAAATGGAATCCGACTACCAGATGAGATATGCCGTCCTGGGCACTCCGAGGGTCTATCTCGTGGAACCTGGAGGCTCCATCCTGGGCCGCCGGCTCGAGCCCGAATCCATCAAGGAACTGCTGCCTTATGCGGGCGCAATCCAGGCCGCATATCTCAAGACTTTGGATAAAAGCAGATAATTTACTATAATTGTGACAGTTATGGCAAAGAAACGCAAAGTCGTGGCGGGCGTAGACCCCGAGTATCTGGAGAAGCAGAAGGCTTCCCTGATACGTTCCATCCGCAAGTCGGTATTGTTCAACAAGAAGGAACTTGAGGCCATAGACGAGTACTGCAGGCAGTTCAAGGTCCGTTCCCGCTCGGCGCTCATACGCCAGGCGACGATGGAACGCGTCCTGGAAGGGCTGGAGGAAAACCATCCTACGCTCTTCTAGGATTCAGCGTGCTGCCGGCCCGAGTGGCCGGTTTTTTTATTTTCTTGCCTTTTTTGTTTCAGGAATTGAAAAAAATGTTGGACTATTCCCGGATTCTTCAGTAAATTTGAATCCCGTTATGGAAAATTACGGGTTCGACAACGAGAAGTATCTGAGGATACAGTCCGAGCACATCAAGGAACGCATCGCAAAGTTCGGTGACAAACTCTACCTTGAATTCGGAGGCAAACTTTTCGACGACTATCATGCAAGCAGGGTGCTGCCGGGCTTCGAGCCGGACAGCAAGTTGCGCATGCTCTTCAAACTCAAGGACTACGCCGAGATCGTCATCGTCATCAGCGCGGTGGACATCGAGAAGAACAAGATGCGCAGCGACCTTGGCATCACCTATGACGAGGATGTGCTCCGCCTGCGCGACGAGTTCATGCAGCGCGGCCTGCTGGTAGGATCCGTTGTCATAACCCACTATAACGGCCAGAGCAGCGCCGACGCCTACCGCAAGCGCCTGGAGCGCCGCAAGATCAAGGTCTATTACCACTATACCATAGAAGGATACCCGAACAACGTGGCCCTCATCGACTCCGACAAGGGCTTCGGCAAGAACGACTACGTGAAGACCAACCGTCCGCTCGTGGTGGTGACCGCCCCCGGTCCCGGTTCCGGAAAGATGGCCGTCTGCCTGAGCCAGCTCTACCAGGAGAACCAGCGCGGGGTCAAGGCTGGCTACGCCAAGTTCGAGACCTTCCCCATCTGGAACCTTCCGCTCAACCATCCCGTAAACCTTGCCTACGAAGCCGCCACGGCCGACCTGAACGACGTCAACATGATCGACCCGTTCCATCTCGAGGCCTACGGCGAGACGGCGGTCAACTATAACCGCGACATCGAGATATTCCCCGTGCTGAACGCCCTGTTCGAGGGCATCTACGGCGAGAATCCCTACAAGTCGCCCACCGATATGGGCGTGAACATGGCAGGATACTGCATCTCGGACGACGAGGTGTGCCGCAAGGCCTCCCTGAACGAGATCGTCCGCCGCTACTACAACGCCATCGACAAGTTCGTGGACAGCGACGGCAACGAGTCCGAGGTGAACAAGATAGTGCTCCTGATGAAGCAGGCCAAGATCAACACGGACTACCGCAAGGTGACCGTCGCCGCGGCCGAGCGCCAGGCGAGGAGCAAGATGCCTTCATCGGCCATCGAGCTGCGTGACGGCACCATAATCACCGCCGAGACCAGCGACCTGCTGGGCCCCAGCGCGGCGCTCCTGCTCAACGCCACCAAGCATCTCGCCGGCATAGACCACGCGGTCAAGCTCATCACCCAGGAGATGATAGAGCCCATCCAGCGGACCAAGGTGACCTTCCTGCACGGGCACAACCCGCGCCTGCATACGGACGAGGTCCTGGTCGCCTTGTCCATACTCAGCAACCAGGACCCCAACTGTCGGATGGCCTTGGAACATCTTCCCGACCTGAAAGGCTGCCAGGTGCACTCTACCGTGCTCCTGAGCGAAGTGGACCGCAAGATCTTCCGCAAACTCGGAGTCGACCTTACCTGCGATCCGGTCAAGAAGGTCAGCGGCTAGCCTTTGTCGAAGACGAAGTCTATCACCTCGTCAATAGTCTTCACATAGTGGAATGACATGCCCTCCACGTAGATGGGCTTGATGTCCTCTATGTCCCTCCGGTTGTCTTCGGAGATGACTATCGTGTGCACTCCGGCCCTCTTCGCGGCAAGGATCTTCTCCTTGATGCCGCCTACGGGCAGCACGCGTCCGCGCAGGGTCATCTCTCCGGTCATCGCGGTGCCGCTGATGATGGATTCGCCCCTGAGCGCGGAGACCATCGAGGTCACCATCGTGATACCGGCGGAAGGGCCGTCCTTCGGGGTGGCTCCCTCCGGCACGTGGACGTGTATGTCCTTCTCCCCGAAGGTCTTGGAATCGATCTTCGCAAGTTCCGGGTGCGCCTTGATGTACTGGTAGGCGATGGTCGCGGACTCCTTCATCACGTCGCCGAGGTTGCCGGTCATCGTCATTATGCCCTTGCCTCCGCTGACGGAGCTCTCCACGAAGAGGATTTCGCCGCCCATAGACGTCCAGGCGAGGCCGGTGACCACGCCGGGGGCTTCGTTGCCCTTCTGCTTGTCGTGGAAGTTGGTCGGCAGGCCGAGGTATTCCTTGAGGTGCTGCGGCTTGATGACGGACGGGTACTCCTGCTCCAGCGCAATCTTCTTGGCGGTCACGCGCGCTATCTTGGCGATCTGCTTCTCGAGCCCGCGCACGCCGCTTTCGTGGGTGTATTCATCGATTATCTTCGCCAGCGCGTCCTTGTCTATGCGGAGCTTGCTCTTGGCGATTCCGTGCTCCTCGAGCTGCTTGGGCACGAGGTATTTCTTCGCAATCTCGTACTTCTCCTCGGCGAGGTATCCCGTCACGTTGATCATCTCCATACGGTCGAGCAGGGCCGACTGGATGGTGGCGGTGGTGTTCGCCGTTGTGATGAACAGCACGTTGGAGAGGTCGTAGTCTATGTCGAGGTAGTTGTCGTGGAAGGTGGAGTTCTGCTCCGGATCCAGGGCCTCGAGCAAAGCGGAGGACGGGTCGCCCTTGAAGTCCGATGACAATTTGTCAATCTCGTCGAGGACGATGACCGGGTTGGAGGTGCCGGCCTTGGCGATGCCGTTGAGGATACGGCCCGGGAGGGCGCCCACGTAGGTCTTGCGGTGTCCGCGGATCTCGGCCTCGTCGTGCATGCCTCCGAGCGCGATGCGCACGTATTTGCGTCCCAGGGACTTGGCTATGCTCTTGCCGAGGGAGGTCTTGCCTACGCCGGGAGGGCCGTAGAGGCAGAGGATGGGGGATTTCATGTTCCCCTTCAGCTTGAGGACGGAAAGGTACTCGATGATACGGTCCTTCACGGTCTCCAGCCCGTAGTGGTCCTTGTCCAGGACGTCCTGCGCGTGCTTCAAGTCGAGGTTGTCCTTGCTCATCTCGCCCCAAGGGAGCTCGAGCATGAACTCCAGGTAGTTGTACTGCACGCTGTAGTCCGGCGAGCTGGGATTGTATTTCTCCAGCTTGGAGAGTTCCTTGTTGAACTGCTCCGCCACTTCCTTGGGCCACTTCTTCTTGGCGGCCTTCTCGCGGAACTTGTCGAATTCCTCGGCGTCGTCCATGCCCAGTTCCTCCTGGATGGTGCGGAGCTGGTTGTTGAGGTAGTACTCCCTCTGCTGCTGGTCGATCTCGCTCTTGACCTTCTGGTTGATCTCCTGCTTGATCTTCATCAGCTGGAGCTGCACTTCCAGGAGCGAGAGCAGCGAGAGCGCGCGCAGCTTGATGTCGTCCATCTTCAGGAGCTCTATCTTGCCGTCGAAGTTCTCCACCTCTATCGTGGTGGCTATGAAGTTCACCAGGAAGGTGAAATTGTCGATGGCCTTGAGCGCGCCTATGGTCTCCCTGGAGCCCATGTTGGTGCCCCTGAGGATCTGGGTGGCCCTGTCCTTGAGGGACTCGCTGACCGCCTTGAGCTCGGCGGTGCCTTCGCCCGCGAGGTGTTCCTCGAGGTAGTGCACGCGCGCCGTGATATAAGGCTCGTAGCCCACCACGGAGTCGATGGCTATCCTCTTGAAAGCCTGGAGTATGGCGGTGACGGTGCCGTCCGGCATCTCAAGGGTCTTGAGTATCTTGCAGACGGTGCCGTGGGAGAAGAGGTCCTCGGCCTGAGGCTCTTCCACCATCACGTCTATCTGCGGGACGGCGCCTATGAAGAAGTTCTCCGTCTCGGCCTCGCGTATCAGCTTCATCGACTTTTCGCGGCCGATGGTTATGGGGAACACGGCACCCGGGAAGAGCACCGCGTTGCGTAATGCCAGAACTGGCAGAATTTCAGGCAGTTCACTTTCGTCGATCTTCAACAGCCCCTCTCCCTGCATTACCGGAATGATGCTTACTTCGGCACCTGCCGGGAATGTGAATTCTTTGTCTTGTCTCATATTCTGTCAAATTGTCAGAGTCGATAGTATATAAATAGTGGAAACGAATATAGTCAATCTCCGTGCCAGCACAAAATATTAAAAATCAGAACAGTTTAACTTTGTTTGTTCAAAAACAATTTCTATCTTTGCCCTCCCGAAATTTATTGAATACTAAATACTAACGAAAATGACTAAAGCTGACATCGTAAAGGAAGTTGCAGAAGCAACAGGCCTCGAGCGCACCGTAGTGATGAGCGTCGTTGAGGCCACCATGGATAGCATCAAGAATTCCGTAATCAAGGGTGAGCCGGTTTACCTCCGTGGTTTCGGCAGCTTCATCACCAAGCACAGGGCTCAGAAAGCCGCCCGCAATATCACCAAGAAGACCACCATGGTCATTCCTGCGCACGATATTCCCGCTTTCAAGCCTTCCAAGGCATTCGTCTCCGAAGTAGTGAACAAGTAACATTTTAATTCCTACAAAATATGCCCAACGGAAAAAAGCATAAGAGGCACAAGATGGCTACGCACAAGCGTAAGAAGCGTCTTCGTCTCAACAGACACAAGAAGAAATAGTCGCAAAGGGCCTGGCGGGAGATCCGGCAGGTCTTTTGTTTTATTACGTCCAACATAAAATTTCCTCATGGAAGTCGAGAAAACAGAAAAAGATCTTGTGGTAGACGTCTCGTCCACCGAGGTCCGTCTCGCGTTGATGGAGAATCATCGCCTGATAGAACTCAACAGAGAGTCGAGCCAGGGTCACAGCTTCTCGGTGGGGGATGTCTTCCTCGGAAGAGTGAAGAAGATCCTTCCGGCCCTGAACGCTGCTTTCGTGGATATCGGCGACAGCAAGGAAGCATTCGTGCACTATCTCGACCTCGGACTGAACTTCACCGCCTTCGACAGGTTCGTGAAGGAATCCAATCCGAACAAGAATATGGGGGACCTCTACTCGGGCATCAAGCTCGGGCCCATACTCGAGAAGGAGGGCAGGGTGGAGGACCACCTCAAGCCCGGCCAGATGGTCATAGTGCAGATCGTGAAGGAACCGATCTCCACAAAGGGATCCAGACTCAGCGCGGAAATTTCATTGGCAGGACGGAATATTGTACTGCTCCCCTTCGCAGACAAGGTGAGCGTTTCCCAGAAAATCTCTTCGAAAGAGGAGAGAAAAAGGCTCGAGACCCTCGTCCGGAGCATCCTTCCCAAGAACTATGGAGCCATCATCCGCACCGCTGCGGAGGACAAGAAGGCCGCCGTTCTGGTGGCCGAAGTCCGCTCCCTGATCGAGAAATGGGAATCCTCCTGGACGAAGATCGCAAAGAGCAAAGGAGTGGGGCTGCTCTTCACCGAGTACTCCAAGACCACGGCAATGCTCCGTGACCTTCTCAACGATTCTTTCACCAACGTGTACGTCAATGACGTCAAGGTGTACGAGGAGGCACGCAAATACATCTCGCTGATTTCTCCGGAGCAGGAGAAGATAGTGAAGCTCTATGAGGGCAAGGAACCGATCTTCGACCATTTCGAGGTCACCCGCCAGATCAAGAGCTCGTTCGGCAAGATAGTCCCGATGAAGCAGGGTGCATACCTCGTCATCGAGACGACCGAGGCCCTCAATGTGATAGATGTCAACAGCGGCATCCGCGCAAAGACCACCGACCAGGAGGAGAACACCTTCGAGGTCAACAAGATAGCTGCGGAAGAAATAGCCCGCCAGTTGCGTCTGAGGGATATGGGTGGCATAGTCATAGTCGATTTCATCGACATGGAGACTGCCGAGCACCGCAACGAACTGTTCAAGTTCATGCAGGAGCTGATGTCCACCGATAGGGCCAAGCATAACCTGCTGCCCCTCACCAAGTTCGGCCTGATGCAGATCACCCGTCAGAGGATACGTCCCGTGACGGAGATCAACACCACCGAGAAATGTCCGGTGTGCCACGGTACGGGAAGGATAACTTCCACCCTGGTCATCGATGAAGAAATCGAACGGAAACTGTCCGATATCGTGGCGGGCGGCAAGAAGTTCGAGAGACTGACACTTAAGGTAAGCCCGATTTTGGGCGCCTACCTCACGCGCGGATTCAACTCCTTCCTGCGCAAGTGGAAACGCAAGTACAAATGCAAGCTGGATCTCGTGGAATCCACGGAGTTCGGCATCCTGCAGAATGAAATTTACAATGAAAAAGGAGAGGCCCTCGGGTAGAGGACCTCTTTTTTTGTTACATTTGCAATCTATGAAGAAGTATAAGATCGGCCTGGGGCTCCTCATCCTTGCCGTCCTCTGCGGTCTCCTTGCCTGGAACTGGCTGAGGGACAACAAGTTGCCCAATTTTACCAAGTCTTCCGAGATCTATGTCTATCCGGACATGGGCCTGGACGAGGTGGTGGACAGGATCGTGGACAAGTGCGGCGTAATCAGCCGCAAGAGCCTGGACCGCAGTTTCAAGGCCAAGGAGGTCGCCGCGCATTTCAAGCCGGGGCACTACTGGATCTCCCACGGCAACTCCAGCGTCTATGTGGCCAGGATGCTGAACAACGGCTGGCAGTCGCCCGTGAAGCTCACCCTCGCCGGCAATCTCCGCCTGAAGGACAACATCGCTGCCAAGATAGCCAGCCAGCTCCTGCTGGATTCGGCTTCTGTCCTCGCCGCCCTGAACGACCGCGAACTTCTCGGCAGATACGGATTCACTCCCTCGAACGTGTTCTCCCTGCTGGTTCCGGACACCTACGATGTCTATTGGACTGCATCCATGGAGGACATACTCGCCAAGCAGAAAGAGGCCCTGGATGCATTCTGGACCGATGCCAACGACGCCAAGGCGAAGGAACTCCGCATGAGCCGTCAGCAGGTGTCCACGCTCGCTTCCATCGTGAGGGCGGAGACCAACTACGAGCCGGAGATGCCCCTCGTCGCGGGCGTCTATCTCAACCGCCTCAAGATAGGCATGCCGCTGCAGGCCGACCCTACGGTCGCGTATTGCTATGACTATAAGCTCAACCGCATCCTGAAAACCCATCTGGAAGTGGATTCCCCGTACAACACCTATGTCCACACGGGCCTTCCCCCGGGACCAATCTGCGTACCCACCAGGGCTGCGCTGCAGGCCGTCCTGGACGCCGACTACGGTGCCGGCGCAGGTCCGGGAGCGGGTGAGCCGGGATCCGGCGGCAACCTCTATTTCTGCGCCAATCCCGACTTCAGCGGGACCCACGCCTTCGCGAAGACCCTTACCCAGCACAATGCCAACGCCGCCGCGTTCCAAAGGGAACTGAACCGGCGCGCCGCCGAAAAAAGGAGACAGGCCAATGGAAAACAGTGAGTGGCTGGACCGCTTCGAGAAGGTCCTCGAGGACGGGCTGCTGAAGGTATGCTCGGGCGAGGGGCTGGTGGATGCCGAGCTGCTCCGCAGTCCCGACGTGGATGCGAAGTGGGAGGATTACATCAAGGACTACGTCGCCGACGCGGTGGAGAACATCAATGAGTTCCCCGAGGCTGCCATAGCCTGGGCCGCTTTCCTCGGCATGGGGGTGGCATACAACTGGGATCTCAACTGGCGCCTGCACCACAAGGACGCCTATTCCGACTATTACGGCAGCCGCGGTTGGGACGATATGGACGAGCACATCCTGCGCGACCTGCTGGGCCTTCCCCTGGACGGGGACGAAGCCCGGAAGATATCCTCCGTCCTGCAGAGCTGCGCCGTCGCGACCCTCGGCCTATTCAGGCACGAGCAGGTGGAGACGGACACCTCGCTGGGATTCTACGCGCTCTCCCGCGCCTACACGGTGATGTACCGGATAGGAGCCGGAATTGAACTCAAGCGGCTGAAATACAGGAAAGTAGCTATAAACGCCTGACGGATTTCACCTTGGGCAGGATGGACAGCTGGGATACGACCTTGTCCAGTTCCAGATTGGACGGCACGAGTATCCTGGCCGTTATCTCATATTCCAGGACGTGGTTCTTCTCGCGCTCGGACACGTTGAACGAGCGGATAGAGGCCTTGAACGAGCCTATCACCTCCATCAACTTGCCTATCACGGCGTGGTCGGCGGCGGCTTCTATCTTCAGCGCTGCCTGGAAACTTCCGCTGTTGGTGTCCTGCCAGACGACCTTCTGGCAGCGGTAGGGATACTTCTCCCACAGCCTGGTGGCGTTGGGGCAGTTGTTCCTGTGGATGGTGATGCCCTGCGTGCGGGTCACGAAGCCGAACACGTCGTCTCCGAAGACGGGATTGCAGCAGCCCGCCATCTTGTACTCGAGCCCCTTCACTCCCTTCGCGTTGATGACCAGGATGTCATCCCCTCCGGAGTTGTATTCCGGCTTGTTCCCGCCGGCCGCGGCGAGTCTGGCGGCGTCTTCCTGGCGCATCGCCTCTATCTTTGCGGCCTCGGCGGCGGAGTGGTTCTGTATGAAGGACTTGATGTCGTTGACATCTATCTCCTCCCGCCCTATGGCGGCCATGAAAGGCAGCACGGAGGAGTACTTGCGCGCCTTCATGAACTCGTTCAGCATGTCGTCCGGAAGCTCGAGCTTCCAGTTGCGCAGCCTCCTCTCAAGTATCTCGCGGCCCTCTGCGGCGGCCTTGCGTTCCTCCACGTCGAGTTCCTGCTTGATCTTGCCCCTGGCCTTGGAGGTCACCACCCAGTTCAGCCAGTCGCGGGTGGGACGCTGGTTCCTGGACGTGAGTATCTCCACCACGTCTCCGGTCTTCAGCTTCTCGCGTATGGGGACGGGCTTGCCGTTGACCTTGCCTCCGGTGCACCTGCTGCCTATGCCGCTGTGGATGTTGAAGGCGAAGTCCAGCACGGACGCGCCGGCCGCGAGTATGCGGAGCTCGCCGGTGGGAGTGAATACGAAAATGTCGTCGGTAGGGGGAGCCGGCAGGTCCTCGGGGCTGACCTCCACCGGGTGCTCTAGGCTGTAGCGTACCGACTTAAGCCAGCGGTCCATGGTCTGCTCGTGGCGGATTCCCTTGTAGGCCCAGTGCGCCGCGGCGCCGTTCTCCGCCTCGTCGTCCATCCTCCTGGTGCGGATCTGGACCTCGAGGTAGACGCCCTTCTTGTTCTTCACGGTGATGTGCAGGGACTCGTAGCCGTTCGGCCTCGGGGTGGTCAGCCAGTCGCGGAGCCTGTGGGTGTCGGGCTCGTACTCCTCGGTCACGAAGGAATATACCTTCCAGCAGAGGTCCTTCTCGAGCGCGGGATCGGGTTCGCAGTCTATGATGAAACGTATGGCGAACACGTCGTACACGCCTTCGAAAGGCACTTTCTGCACCTGCATCTTGCGGTAGATGGAGTAGGCGGTCTTGGTGCGGACCTTGAGCTTGTAGACTATGCCCTCGTCGGAAAGCTTCTTCTTGAGCGGCTCTATGAACTCCTGCATCAGCTCCTCGCGCTGCTTCTCCGTGGCCTTCAGCTTAGCCATTATCTGGCGGTACTGCGTAGGCTCCATCCAGCGGAAGTAGATGTTGCCGAGCTCGTTGTTGATGTTGTAGAGGCCGAGCTGGTGGGCTATCGGCATATAGAGCATCTGGGTCTCGAGCAGTTTCTGGTCGCGTGAGGACTTGGGGAACATCTCCAGGTGTCTCATCACCTCCAGCCGGTCGGCTATCTTGATCACCGTCACACGCGGGTCGGTGCTGTATTTTACTATGAGTTTCTTGTAGTTCTCCGCCTCGAGCCGGGTGTCCTTGGGCTTGATGGTGGAGATCTTGTTGAGGCCCTCCACCATGGCCCTGACGTCCTGCGGGAATGCGCTTATGTCTATGTCCCTGTGGGCGCGGGTGGCTTCGTGGAGATACACCGCCGCCTCGCATTCCGGCGGGAGGCCTATCTCGTCCCTGACTATGAACGCGACACCGTCCGCGTGCGAGATGAATGGGGTCCCGTCGTAACGGGTCTCGTCACGCAGGGCGACCGCGGCGATTTCGCGTGCCTGCCGCACTATTCCGGAGGTATCAATGTTGTTCATAGAACAACAAATATAGCAAACTTTCTCTTATCTTTGCAAGGTGAAATTCATACTTGAATCCGATTACGAACCCTCCGGCGACCAGCCGCAGGCCATCGCGCAACTGGTCTCCGCTCTCGAGAGCGGGGTGAGTGACGTGACCCTGCTCGGCGTCACCGGATCCGGAAAGACTTTCACGATGGCCAACGTCATCGAGAAGCTGCAGAGGCCGGCTCTCATCCTGAGCCACAACAAGACCCTTGCAGCCCAGCTGTACGGCGAATTCAAGTCGTTTTTCCCGCGTAACGCCGTGGAGTATTTCGTGTCCTACTACGACTACTACCAGCCGGAGGCGTACATCCCCACCACGGACACCTACATAGAGAAGGACCTCAGCATCAACGACCAGATAGAAAAACTGCGCCTGAGTGCCGCCAGCGCCCTGATGGCCGGCCGCCGGGACGTGATCGTCGTGTCCAGCGTGAGCTGCCTCTACGGCATAGGCAACCCCGACGATTTCCACGAGCAGACCATAGTGGTGAGGAAAGGGGAGACCCGCAGCCTGACCGGCCTGCTGTACAAGCTCGTGGATGCTCTCTACAGCCGCACGGAATCCGATTTCAACCGCGGAACCTTCCGTGTGCACGGCGACATCGTGGACGTCTTCCTCGGCGGTGCCGACGAGGCGGTGAGGATAGAATTCTTCGGAGACGAGGTGGATTCGCTCAGCCTCATCGACCCGGTCACCGGCGCCCACCTGGAAGAGCTCGAGGAGGTCAGCATCTGCCCGGCCAACAACTTCGTGACCACCCGGGAACGCAGCATCGCCGCCGTCTCCCACATCCAGGACGACCTCGTGAAGCAGGTGGAGTGGTTCGAGCAGCAGGGCCGGGGGCTCGAGGCCAAGCGCCTGAAACAGAGGGTGGAATATGACCTGGAGATGATCAAGGAGATGGGCTACTGCCCCGGAATTGAGAACTACAGCCGCTATTTCGACGGCCGCAAGGCCGGCCAGCGCCCCTTCTGCCTGCTGGACTATTTCCCGGACGATTTCATAACCTTCGTGGACGAGAGCCACGTTACGCTCCCGCAGGTCCACGCGATGTACGGCGGCGACCATTCCCGCAAGTCCGTGCTCATAGACTACGGCTTCCGGCTTCCCGCAGCCGCCGACAACCGCCCGCTCACCTTCGACGAATTCGAGTCCCTGACGGGGCAGACCGTCTATGTGAGCGCCACCCCCGCGGACTACGAACTCGAAAAGAGCGAGGGCCTCGTGGTGGAGCAGGTGGTCCGTCCTACCGGCCTGCTGGACCCGCCCATCGAGGTGCGCCCCATCCAGAACCAGGTGGACGACCTCGTGGAGGAGATCCGCAAGCGTGCGGAAGTGGACGAAAGGACGCTCGTGACCACCCTCACCAAGAGGATGGCCGAGGAACTCTACGACTATCTCGGCCGCATCGGGGTGCGTGTGCGCTACATCCATTCGGACGTGGACACCTCCGAGAGGGTGGAGATAATAGAAGACTTCAAGAACGGCCTCTTCGACGTGCTCGTGGGCGTCAACCTCCTCAGGGAGGGCCTGGACATCCCCGCGGTGTCGCTGGTGGCCATACTGGATGCCGACAAGGAAGGCTTCCTCCGTACCGGCAGGGCGCTCACCCAGACCGCCGGCAGGGCCGCCAGGAACGTGCACGGCCTCGTCATAATGTATGCCGACAGCATCACCAGGTCCATGGAGGAGACCATACGCGAGACCAACCGGCGCCGGCAGAAGCAGATGGAGTACAACAAGCTCCACGGCATCACGCCGAAGCAGGTGGAGACCAAGGTCAATGCGCTCGCGAGCGAGCTTGCGGGCTCCAGGGAATCCGCGGACAGGGTCGGCAAGACGGTCGCCCCGAGACTCGCGAACGGCACCACCGGCCGCGTCTCCGCGCCGAATTCCTACGACGATCCCTCCTACATCCCGAATCCTTCCGATCTCGGCCGGGGGAATGTCACCGTCGGCTTCGGCCACGACTCCAGGCGCGAGGCCGGTGCGGCATTCGAGGATGGCCACGTGCGGGCCGACCTGGCTGCCGTGCTGCAGGATCCGGTGATCCGCTCCATGTCGCGCCAGCAGATAGAGAAGATGATAGAGGACGACCGCAAGCGGATGAAGAAATCCGCCTCGGACCTCGACTTTGCGGAGGCCGCCCGCTTCCGGGACGAGATGTGGGCGCTCCAGGAATACCTCAAAGTCTGGAAGGATTGATGAGAAGGGGGCGGATACTGTTGTTCATCCTGGCGTGCATCGCAGCCCTGGCCGCGATCTGCGTCTGCTTTCCCGAAGACGGCCTGAAGCTCGGGAAACTGGAATTCCGTTTCCCCTCGCTAAGGGAGATAATGGTAGGGGACGTGGCGGAAGAGGATGAGGGCCCGTCGCCGGAAGAACTGCTCGCCGCGCAGAAAAAGGCCGCCACCGCCGCGGAAAAGGCCGGATTCGAGCAGCTCATACGCGAAGATTCGGTGCGTTTCTTCCTTCCCGGAGGCAATCCCGCCTATTTCGACGGCTTCTTCGCCGCCCTTGACGAGGCCCGCCGCAAGCCGGTCCGCATAATGCATTACGGGGACTCCCAGATCGAGGAGGACCGCATCTCCAACATCATACGCAAGGACCTGCAGGACAGGTTCGGCGGTGGCGGTCCCGGAATGATGCCGGCCGGTTCGTACGTCACGCTCACCGCATCCGGAAGCGCCAGCCGCGGGCTCAGGACCTACATGATCTACGGCGACGGCTCCAGGCGTGCCCGCACGAACAAATACGGCCCCCTCGGGCGTTTCGCCCGCATAGACACCACCGTGACCTTCAGCCTGCGCTCCGCCATGACCAGGGAGCGTCCGCCCCGCCCGAGGACGTATTTCAACCGTGCCGAACTGCTGGTGGGCAACCTCCGCGGCAAGCTCACGGTCAGGTGCGGGGGCGAGAAGCGCGTATTCCCGGCGGGCGACACCCTGCGCAAGATCAGTTTCGCCCTCCCGGACAGCAGTTCCAGGGTGTCGGTGACGGTTAGCGGGCACGCGGACATCTACGGCATCATGCTCGGCGACAGCACCGGGGTCAGCCTGGACAACGTGCCGATGCGCGGCTGCTCCGGCACGGTCTTCACCAAACTCGACAAGAACCTCCTCGCCTCGTTCTACGGCAGCGAGCGGGTGCGCCTGATATTGCTCCAGTACGGCGGCAACAGCGTGCCCTACATCAAGGGACCCAAGGCCATCCATGGGTACAAGGAGGGCATCAAGAAGCAGATAGAACTTTTCCGGGAGGTCGCTCCCGAGGCTTCCATCGTGTTCCTCGGCCCTTCCGACATGTCCACCACCATCAAGGGACACAGGCAGACTTATCCCCATCTCCCGGCGTTCATAGACAGCCTCAAGCTCGCCGCCGCGGAGACCGGGATCGCATATTTCGACATCTACGGCGCAATGGGCGGAAAGAATTCCATGGTCCGCTGGGTCAACTCCAAACCTGCCCTCGCCGGACCGGACTACGTCCATTTCACACCGCGCGGAGCGGAGCAGATGGGTGAGCTCTTCGTCAGCTCGCTGATGCTCTACTACGACTATTACCAATGGAGGAAGCGCAATGAAGAATAAGCCGTTCCTGCTCCTCCTGGCTGTCCTGGCCGCCGTGCCAGCATCCGCGCAGTATATGCCGGTCGTCTCTTACGAGGGACCCCTGCCGGAGTGCGTGATGGCCGAGAAGTCCGCGCTCATTTTCCCGGGTTCACGGGAGGCACAGGATGCGTTCTGCGCCAAGATAGACAGCATGGTCTCCGGCCGCTGCGGCAACGTGAACATCTGGCAGGTGGGGGGCTCCCACGTGCAGGGCGCCATACTCCCGAACCGCCTGATGTATGATTTCCAGGAAGTTGCGCCGATGCTCCCCGGGGGCAGGGGGCTGCTCTTCCCGAGGCGCATCCTCAAGACCAATTCCGACCTCCGCTACCGCATCCGTGCGGAAGGCGGATGGGTGGGCGGCTCCATAGTCAAACCCTGCGCGGAGGACACCCTGCGCTATGGCATCACCGGATTCGCGGCGGCCACCTCCGACACCCTGGCCTGCGTGGGCTTCAACCTCAGGGCAGGGGCGGACAGCAACTGGACCTATACGGGCGTCAGGGTCCTGGGTTATGCCGACAGGGAGGAGGTCCTGCCTTTCCTCGTGGCCGGCGGCGACACGCTTGCCTGCCGCAGGGACTCCCTGACGGACGGCTATCTCTTCGACCTTCCCTGCGCGATGAACGATACTATGGTGCTGGGATTCGACCTCGGCAGGGGAGGACGCTTCACCCTCACCGGCATCGAGCCGGTCAACGACGCTCCGGGATTCCGCTTCTACGCATCCGGCGTGAACGGGGCGAACCTTTCCTCCTGGGCGCTGCGGGCCACCGGCCTGGAGCGCGACCTGCGCCTGGCCGACCCCGACCTCGTCATCTTCGGGATAGGCATCAACGATTCCGCCGTCAGCCCCGAGAACTTCAAGACCGAGCGTTTCCTTACCCTCTACCGCAAGCTCATCGCGATGGTCCGCGCCCAGTCGCCGGACTGCGCCATCATATTCGTAACCAACAATGACAGTTATCGTTACGTGCGCAGGACAATGGTGCACAACGATAACGGCGGCACCGTACGGGACCTTATGCTCCAGCTTGCCGCCGAGTGCGGCGGTGCGGTATGGGACCTCTACGGGGTGATGGGCGGGGCCGGCTCCGTCAACGCCTGGCGGGATGCGGGGCTCGTGAAGAAAGACAGGATACATTTCACCGACGAGGGCTACCGCCTCATTGCGGACATGCTCTACAACGCCATCGCCGGCGACTATAACAGGAGGGGGAGATGATGGACTGGACGATGATAGGATCCTTCCTGCACAGGCTGTTCGCCTTCGACCCGGACTCGCCGTTGCTGTTCACCCAGTTCTATTTCTGGGCGTTCTTCGCATTCGTGTATGCAGGCTTCGCCCTCACCGGCAGCAAGCGGCTCCTGCGCAACGCCTACCTCTTCTTCGTCAGCCTGCTCTTCTACTACAAGACCAGCGGCCTGTCGGTGCTCATCCTGATCTTCGTGACCTGTTCCGACTTCCTGATAGCCAGGAGGATAGCGGGAGCGAGGAAAGGCGGATGGAAGAAGTTCTGGCTGGTGCTCAGCGTGGTCATAGACCTCTCGCTGCTCTGCTATTTCAAGTACGCCTACTTCTTCACGGACTTCATCAACACCGTCTTCGGCACCGACCTGCACGTGTTCAACGTCTTCGGGGCGGTGGGCAACGCCCTGGCCGGCACGGAGCGCTTCAGCGTGGACAGGATAGTGCTACCCGTGGGCATATCGTTCTTTACCTTCCAGATCATCAGCTACACAGTGGATGTCTACAGGGGCGACGTGAAGCCGGTCGGCAATATCCTGGATTTCGGCTTCTACGTCAGTTTCTTCCCGCAGCTGGTCGCCGGCCCTATCGTCAGGGCGAGCGAATTCATCCCGCAGCTCTACAAGAAATTCAGCCTCAGCCGCAGGCTCTTCGGCATCGCGGTCTTCTGGATACTGAACGGCCTCGTGAAGAAGATAGTGCTGAGCGACTACATAGCCGTGAACTTCATAGACAGGGTGTTCAACAACCCGCTGCTGTTCACCGGCTTCGAGAACCTCGCGGCCCTCTTCGGCTATTCGCTCCAGGTCTATGCCGACTTTTCCGGCTACACCGACATTGCCATAGGCGTGGCGATGCTGATGGGATTCTACCTGCCCAAGAACTTCAATTCGCCTTACAAGGCCCCCAATCCGCAGGACTTCTGGCGCAGGTGGCACATGTCCCTCAGCCGCTGGCTCAGGAACTACCTCTACATCCCTCTGGGAGGCAACCGCAACGCCACTTTCGGCACGTTCTTCTGGATCATACTCTTCGCCGTCATAGCCGCCATCCTCTCCGGAAGCTGGATCGTCTCCGTGATATTCGTGGTCGTGGCCGCGGTGCTGGGAATCGTCGCGAAGTACCGTCCCGGCAGCCGCAAGAAGATATTCTCCAACATCAACCGCTTCATCACGATGCTCCTCGGGGGAATGTGGCACGGCGCGTCCTGGAACTTCATCATCTGGGGCGGCCTGAACGGCATAGGACTGGTGGTCTACCAGTTCTGGAAGGACATGGACTGGCGGCTCAGGATGGCCCTCACGGTGCTGGTCACTGCGGTGCTTGCCTGCTTCTGGAAATTCGCGCCCGCTCCCGTGTGGAATCTGCTCCTGGTGTGGATGTGCGTCATACTCGCGGTCACGCTGGTGCGTTTCATCCATCACCTCCGCGGCGGCACCGGATTCGCTAAACTCGCTTACTTCTGGGGCGTGGTGCAGACCTTCGTGTTCATAACCTTCACGCGCCTCTTCTTCCGCAGCGGCAGCAACCTCGACCCCGCGACCGCCAACGAGCAGGCCTGGGCCACCGCGCGCAACATGGTCAACCAGATAGGCTCGGCGTGGAACGTCGACGTCATCCCCCAGATATGCGTGGAGTACTGGCGCGTCTTCGCCCTCATCGTAGCCGGCCTCGCCATCCACTGGCTGCCGGACCGCTTCAAGCGCTGGTACCGCATCAATTTCGCAATGCTCCCGCTTCCGGTGATGGCTCTCGCCGTCGTGGCGGTGGTATTCATACTCTATCAGTTCATAACCGCAGACCTTCAGGCATTCATTTATTTCCAATTCTAGAATATGGCAGCACAGATCATCGACGGCAAGGCTATCGCCGCTTTCGTAAGGGAAGACATCAAGACGCAGGTTCCCGGGCTCAGGGAAAAATACGGCAGGGTTCCGTGCCTCTGCGTAATCATCGTGGGGGAGAACCCGGCGAGCAAGGTATATGTCCGCAACAAGGTGAAGGCCACCGAGGAAGCCGGGATGGAATCCCGTCTGCTGGCCCTTCCCGAGAGCGTTTCCGAGGAGGAACTGCTCGCCCTCATCGGGAAACTCAACGCGGACGACGGAGTGGACGGCATACTCGTCCAGCTGCCACTTCCCAAGCATATTGATGAGGACAAGGTCATAGACGCCATTTCCGTGGACAAGGACGTGGACGGATTCCACGTGCTGAACGTGGGCTCGCTCCAGCTGGGCAGGCACTGCATCGTTCCCTGCACGCCCAAAGGCATAATGTGCCTGCTTACCTCCACCGGCGTCCCCCTGAACGGATGCAACGCCGTGGTCGTGGGCAGGAGCAACATCGTGGGCAAGCCCGTGGCCAAGCTTCTGCTGGACGCCAATGCCACCGTGACCGTCGCGCACTCGCGCACCGCAGACCTTGGGGCAGTCACCCGCCGGGCCGACGTTCTGGTCGTTGCCGTGGGCCGGGAGAGCCTCATCACCGCGGACATGGTCAAGCCCGGAGCTGTGGTCATAGACGTCGGAATGAACAGGAACGCCGAAGGGAAACTCTGCGGCGACGTGGATTTCGAGGGCGTGAAGGAGGTTGCGGGATGGATCACACCCGTCCCCGGGGGCGTCGGACCGATGACCATCGCGATGCTGTTGAAAAATACTGCAGAATGTTTTGAAAACCGTCTTGGAAATTGTAATGACATTATTTAAATTTGTGTCCCAGAACACTTTTTCCTATGTCATTCGTAGAAGATAGAATTGCTCTGGAAGGCCTTACGTTCGATGATGTCCTTCTCATCCCGGCCTATTCCGAAGTCCTCCCCAGGGAGGTCGTGCTCAAGACCCGTTTTTCCCGCAACATCACCCTCAA
This sequence comes from uncultured Bacteroidia bacterium, assembly GCA_902787295.1. Lineage (GTDB taxonomy): Bacteria > Bacteroidota > Bacteroidia > Bacteroidales > UBA932 > Cryptobacteroides. The sequence continues at coordinate 871 of CADAFW010000010.1, read as the reverse complement.
CATCCCCATCGTGTCCGCTGCAATGGATACGGTGACGGAGGCTCCGATGGCCATCGCCCTCGCGAGGGAAGGCGGCATCGGCGTCATCCACAAGAACATGAGCATAGCCGAGCAGGCCGCCCAGGTCCGCAAGGTGAAGCGCGCCGAGAACGGAATGATCACGGACCCTATCACCATAGACAAGGACCAGACCGTCGGCGATGCTCTCGCCCTGATGAAGGACAACCACATCGGCGGCATCCCCGTAACGGATTCCGAAGGCCGTCTGGTGGGCATCGTCACCAACCGTGACGTCCGCTTCATCTCGGACATGAGCCTTCTCATCAAGGACGTGATGACCGCCGAAGGGCTCGTCACCATCCTGGACACCGAGACCGACAGGGAACACGTCAGGGAAGTGCTCCAGCAGTACAAGGTGGAGAAACTCCCGGTAGTCAACAAGGAAGGCCACATCGTCGGCCTCATGACCTATAAGGACCTTATCAAGGAAAGGCTGCATCCCAATGCCTGCAAGGACGGCAGGGGACGCCTCCGCGTGGCTGCCGGCGTCGGCATCACCGGCGACTCCCTTGAAAGGACGTCCGCTCTCGTGGCCGAAGGCGTGGATGCCATAGTACTGGACTCCGCCCACGGCCACAGCGCCGGAGTCATCAATACCCTCAAGAAGATCAAGGCCGCGTTCCCCGGCATAGACGTCGTGGTCGGCAACGTCGCCACCGCGCAGGCCGCCAAGGACCTCGTCGCGGCGGGTGCCGACGGCGTGAAGGTCGGTATCGGCCCCGGCAGCATCTGCACCACCCGCATCGTCGCGGGCGTGGGCGTACCGCAGCTCAGCGCCATCTACAACTGCGCCTCCGCGATCAAGGGCAGC
>CADAFW010000009.1:1580-22663 GCA_902787295.1 uncultured Bacteroidia bacterium | reverse complement strand
AGCCGCATCAACGTCGCCGACATCAGTTCTTATGACCTCCCGACGGCCATGATCCGCGTGGACTGCAGCAAAGGCACCTACATCCGCTCCCTCGCCCGCGACCTCGGCGAAGCGCTCGGCTCCGGAGCCTTCCTCAGTTCCCTTCGCCGCACCGCCAACGGCGGATTCACCATCGAAGATTCCGTCACCCTGGACCAGGCCCTCGACCTCCTGAAGTAATTCCCCGTAAAAATTTTTGAGCCGGAACATAACTCACGTCATGCTCCGGCTCGTCGTGTATAGATAAACAAAATTGGGAGCCGGCATTACAAGGCTCCCGCCATATATGCGTCTTATCCCAGCCTGCTGCAGATGTAATCCATCCTGCGGCCGAGTTCGTCCATACCGATGAACGAGATGATGTCGGCGATTCCGAGACCGCTGGAGGCACCGGTGAGCGCCAGGCGCAGGCAGTTCATCACCTTGCCCATCGGCCAGCCGTTCTCCTTGATGTAGTCTTCCAGCGCCTTCTCGATGCTTTCCTTGTCGCTGCCGCATCCGCATCCCCGCAGATACTCAACGGCCTTGAGGGCCAGCGAATAATTCTCTTCCTTCCAGAACTTGTCCACGTCCTTCGCGAGGAACGGGGCGGTGGCTGCGTCGTCATAGACCTTGGCACGCGGATCGGGTGCCCTGCGCGGGTCTGCGGGCTTCTGCTCCACCGCCGCACCGGCCTTGATGCCGTATTTTTCGAATTCGGCCGGCGCCACGAACAGGTATGAGGAAATGGTCCAGAAATCCTGCACGAAGGTCGCGCGCTCCTTGATCAGGGCCACCACGCCCACGACCTTGTCGTGCGGCGCTTCCACCCCGTGGGCCTTCAGGACCTCCGTGAATGCGTCGGCGAGTTCCTCGTCGCCCTTCATCCGGAGATACTCCTTGTTGAACCACTTGGCCTTGTCCGGATTGAACTTCGCGCCGCTCTTGCTGACCTTCTCGATGCTGAACGCGTCGATGAGCTCCTGCAGGCTGAATATCTCCTGCTCCGTGCCCGGATTCCAGCCGAGCATCGCCAGCAGATTCACGAACGCCTCCGGGAAATAACCGTCCTCGCGGTAGCCGTGGTAGGTCTCGCCGGTGGAATTGGTCCAGTTGAGAGGGAACACCGGGAATCCCATCTTGTCGCCGTCACGCTTGCTCAGCTTGCCGTTTCCGACCGGCTTGAGCAGCAGCGGCAGATGTGCGAACGCGGGCCTCTCCCATCCGAATGCACGGTAGAGAAGGTAATGGAGGGGGAGCGACGGGAGCCACTCCTCTCCGCGGATGACCTCGGTGATCTCCATCAGATGGTCGTCCACGATGTTCGCGAGGTGGTAGGTGGGCAGTTCGTCGGCCCTCTTCCAGAGCACCTTGTCGTCGAGCGTGGAGGTGTTCACCTCGATGTGGCCGCGGATCATGTCGTCCATCGCGACTACTTCGTTCTCCGGCATCTTGAAGCGCACGGTCCAGTCGTCGGTTTCCTCGAGCAGGCGCTTCACCTCGTCCTCGGGGAGGGAAAGGGAATTGCGGAGGGCCTTGCGGCTTTCGCAATTATATATGAAGGTCTCGCCCTTGGCCTCGGCGGCGGCGCGTGCTGCTTCCAGCGACTCCGCGGAATCGAACGCGTAGTAGGCCCAGCCGGCCTCGACCAGCTGGTCGGCGTACTTGCGGTAGATGCTGCGGCGCTGGCTCTGGCGGTAGGGAGCGTGCGGATGCCTTTCGGAAGCGACCTCCACGATCTTTCCGTCCTTGTCCACGCCCTCGTCCGGCACGATGCCGCACCATTTCAGCGCTTCGATTATGTATTCCTCCGCTCCCGGAACGAAGCGGTGGGAGTCGGTGTCTTCTATCCTGAGGATGAAGTCTCCGCCCCTTTTCTTGGCATAGAGGTAGTTGTACAATGCCGTGCGCACTCCGCCCATGTGGAGCGGTCCGGTGGGGGACGGCGCGAATCTTACCCTTGTCTTCTTCATTTTCTTCTGATTGCCGGTATGTCTTCGAGTTCTGAGATGTTTTCGCCCGGATTCACGAGCAGCGCGGGCTTCTTGTCAAGGTCGTACCTGAGGGTGCAGATGTTCTCCGCACCGGTGTAGCCAATGCGCCCGGGGGAAGTGCTTTCCTGCAGGCTGATGCCCTCCTCCGCGGACTCCTTCGCCTTGTCGTAGACGAAGTCCCTGGAGATCAGGATGTAGTTGCCGAGGTCCTTGACCGGGCCGATGACGTCCTTGAACTTGAGCCCGGTGACGATGGAGGTGATGTGGATGCTGTCGCCTATGTCGTCGCCCTCCTCCCAGATGAGGCCGCGCTTGAAATTGTTGGCCCCGCCGGTGTATTCGTCGATCTTTTCGTTGATCTCGCTCATGTCGTCCATCGTGAGGCCCTGGTCGTTCTTGCCGGCCGTGATGTTCACGAGCACGTTCTTGGCCGATTTGAGGTCGAAGTCGTTGAGCAGCGGGGACATGAATGCGGACTGCACTGCATCGTCTATGCGGTTCTTGCCGCTGCCGCTGCCGTAGCCCATCAGGGCCATGCCGCTGTCCTTCATCATCGTCTTCACGTCCTCGAAGTCCACGTTGATGTAGCCGGGCTTCTTGATGATCTCGATTATGCCCTTGACCGCGGTGCAGAGCACCTCGTCGGCCTTAGGGAATGCGTTGTGGATGAGCTCGTCGCCGTAGTGCTCGTAGAGCTTCTCGTTGTTGATGAGGAGCAGCGAGTCCACGTTCTTTTCCAGTTCCTTCACGCCGTCCACGGCCCTGGTGAGAGCCTTCTTGCCTTCGTTCTTGAAGGGAAGCGTGACCACCGCCACGGTGAGTATGCCCCTCTCCTTGGCCATCTTGGCTATGACCGGGGCGGCACCCGTGCCGGTGCCTCCGCCCATGCCGGCGGTGATGAAGAGCATCTGCGTATTCCTGTCCAGCACCACTTCCTCTATCTCCTTCTGGCTGTCGAGCGCGGCGTTGCGGCCCTTGATGGGATCCGTGCCGGCGCCGAGGCCCTTGCCCATCTGTATCTTCACCGGGACGGGGCTGCTGCGGAGAGCCATGGAATCGGTGTTGCAGACCACGAAGCTGCAGCCGGTGATTCCCTGGCGGAACATCGTGTTGACGGCGTTGCAGCCGCCTCCGCCCACGCCAAGGACTTTGATTATAGCGTTGGAACTCACCCAATCGGCCGGAGCGATCTCCATTGTCATGTCTTCTGCCATAGTTCTTGTCGTTTGTTAGTCCACGTTGTCGGTCATATTGTCGTAGAACTGTCCGAGAGTGTCGTCGAAGGCCCTTCCGAGCATGCTCCCGACCTTGTCCTTGATCCAGGTGATCTTCATCGAGGTGACGTGCTCCTTCTCCGCTTTCCTCTGCGCCTCCTCCTTTCTCCTGCGTTCGCGCTCGAGCGCCTTCTGGGCTTCCTTCTCGCGCTTCAGCTGGGCCTTGCGGGCCCTCTCGTCCTCCTTGGTCATGCCGCTGTCGCTTCCGAAGACGGTCCCGCCGTAGTCGGGTTCTTCCGCAGTGTCGGCGGTGCCGCCGCCGTCTTCCTGCGGCGGAAGTTCCTCGTCGATGGCCGGAGCGTCAGGTTCTTCCGCTTCCACCTCTTCGGTGCAGTTGAGGTAGGAATACCTCTTGGCCTCGAGGATGAGACCGACCGATGCGGCCGCGCCCGTTTCGGTGATGCCGCTGCATCCGGCCGCGCTGAAATAGCGTGCCCTCGGGTAGCCTATGCGCACGTTGTAGCCGGATTTTTCCTTGATGAGGGCAGTCAGGTTGGCCATTCCGGCGCCGCCGCCCGTGATCACGAGGCCGTTGCGGAGCCTCTCGGCGAATCCGCTTTCCTGTATGCAGAAAAGTATGGCGTCCAGGATTTCGGCCATCCTGCAGGTGATGATTTCGGAAAGGTATTTCACCGGCAGGTCGTCGTACTGCCCGGTCTCGTCGTCGGTGATCCTGAGGGTCTTCTCTCCGAGGGACTGGAGCTTCTCCGGCATGCAGGCGCCGTAGGCAAGCTTGATGTTCTCGGCGAGGGATTCCTTGAATCCGCACTCGTATTTGATGTCCGTGGTGATGTTCCTGGCGCCGAAGGGGATGGCGGTGTAGTAGCGCATAATCCCGCCCTGGAAGATCGTGAGCGAGGTCACGCCGGCACCGAACTCGATGAGGCCGACGCCGTTCTCCTTCTCCTCCTCCGCCAGCACGGCCTGCGCGGTCGTGTACGGGGTGAATACCTTCTGGGCTATGGCCACCTCGGCGAAGTTCATCATTATGTCCAGGTTGCGGGAAGCCTTCTTCGTGCCCACGTAAACCTTGAAATTGCCGTCCAGGGTGACTGCGGTGGCGCCTACGACGTCGTCCTCGCTCTGCTGGATGAGGTCGTCCGCGGTGAAGGACTGGGCGACCGCCCCGTAGATCTCCTCGTTGGAATCGTCGATCAGGGGATATACGTCCAGGGCCATGCTCTTGAGCACCTCCACTTCCTCCCTGGAGATGCACTCGTTCGGGTTGGAGCGGTCCAACCTCGCGCTTCCGCTCTCCTGGTGGATGTTGTAGCGCGGGTATCCGAGCACGACCTGGAGAATCCTGATTCCCAGTTCGTTCTCCGCTTCCCTGATGGCCTCGCGGAGCGGCCCGGAGGCTTTTTTCGGGTTGTAGACAAGGCTGTAGCGGATGCCCTCCGATGGCCTCTCCTTGTAGTACACGATCTGGACATTGTCGCCCGTGACCTTCGCGACGCTCAGCGCGAGCTTGGACGAGCCCAGATCCACGGCGGCTATATATCTTTCCTGCATATGATTTGTTTGTTGTATTTCAGGTTCACGCTCTTGTAGGGTTTCCCCTCATTGGCGGGGAGTATGTACGAACGGTATTTCTCCACCTGGGAGAACTTGTAGTCGAACTTGTCCGGCCGGCCGAAGATGAACTTCTCGCCCATTCCGTCGAGGGTCAGCACGAGGTCCCCGGCTTCGTTCACGCTTATTCCGGTCACCTTGCCCTTCCAGGTCCTGGAAGCGTCTATCCAGTCCAGCAGGGCTATGACTCCGCGGAGCCATTCGCGCTCCTTCCCGGTCTTCGGCTCGCCCTTGTAGGATGCTCCCGCATTCAGCGGAACGGCGCCGCTGACCACCGGCACGTCCGCCGTGTAGCTCTTGTGCAGCGGGAAGATGCATCCCCTGGAGTCGGCGTAGAAACCGTAGCCGTCCTTCTCGAAGCGCACCGCCGGGGCCCTCTGGGTGATGGCCACGTGGACTATGCCGTCGTCGGTGACCCAGGCCTCGCAGTCGTTCACGGCGCTCTTGCTGCGGAGGATCTCCTCCATCTTCCAGAGCCCCACGCTGTCCAGCCTTTCGCCTATGAATGAGCCGTAGTCGCGGCTCAGATAGTTGCGTATGTCTTCCTCGGAGACGAACTTCAGGCTGTCCTTGAAGACTATCTCAAGGGCGTTGCAGGCGGTCATCCTGCGGTTTTCCACCGCGTGGACGTACGCGAGCGCCGTCACTGCGAAGAACACGCAGACGGCCGCGACCGCAAGCAGTATTTTCAGCCTCCTGTTCATATCCTTGCCTTGAGCATTTCGGTTATGGGTTCGATGAACCGGTCTATGTTGCCGGCCCCGAAGGTTCCGAGCACGTCGATTTCTTCCTTCGCGAGGCAGTCCATGAGTTCCTCACGTTTGATGAGCACCTTCTCCGGGGCGGTCACGTCCTTGAAGATGATTTCCGAGGTCACGCCGGGGATGGGTTCCTCCCTCGCCGGGTAGATGTCCAGCAGTATGAGCTTGTCCAGCAGGCTCAGCGCCTCGGCGAACTCCGGTGCGAAGTCGCGGGTGCGGGTGTAGAGGTGCGGCTGGAACACGCCCGTGATCTTCCTGCCGGGGAAGATCTGCCGGATGGAGGTGATGGCGCTCCTGAGTTCCGCCGGATGGTGCGCGTAATCGTCTATATATGTGAGCCCGGGGGTGTTGATGTGCTCGTCGAGCCTTCTCTGCGCGCCCAGGAAGCTGCCTATGGCGTGGCGTACCTTCTGCGCGTCTATTCCGTAGCAGAGGCAGATCGCGGCCGCTGCTATGCTGTTCTCCACGTTCAGCCAGCCGAGGGTGCCCACGCGTATGTCGGTGAGGGTCCCGCCGGGATAGACCAGGTCGAAGGTGTAATGGCCGTCCGTATCCAGGCGCAGGTTGGTGCTGTGGAAGTCGGCCCTGGCGTCGTCGAAGTGGTAGGTGTAGATCTTCGCCCGGGTGCGGTCCTGGCTCACGGGGCAGCCGTATTTGAGTATGAGGACCTCCTTTATCTGGGATGCGAATTCGCGGTAGGCCTCCTGCATATGCTCGAGGTCTCCGTAGATGTCCAGGTGGTCGGCGTCCATTGCGGTGATGGCCGCGATGGTCGGGTGCAGCTGGAGGAACGAGCGGTCGAACTCGTCGGCCTCGGCCACCACTATGGGGGTGTGGCTCATCAGCATGTTGGTGCCGTAGTTCTTGGAGATGCCGCCGAGGAACGCCGAGCAGCCCTTCCCGCTCTCCGTGAGGATGTGGGCGACCAGGGTGCTGGTGGTGGTCTTGCCGTGGGTTCCGGCGACGGCGAGGCAGGTCTGGCCGGCGCTTATCTCGCCGAGGGCCTTGGACCTCTTGACCACGCGGTAGCCCTTTTCGTTGACGTACTGCAGTTCCTTCAGCTCGGCCGGCACTGCCGGGGTGTAGATCACGAGGGTCTTGTCCACGTCGTCCGGCACGGCGGAGGGATCGTCCTCGTAATGCACGGGGATGCCTTCTTTCTGCAGTTCCGCGGTCAGCTCGCTCGGAGTCCTGTCATAGCCGCTCACGTTCAGTCCCTTGAACTTGAAGTAGCGCGCAATGGCACTCATTCCGATGCCGCCTATTCCTATGAAATATACGTTCTCCATCTATACAAGTTTGTAGATTTCGTCCACTATCGCCTGAGCCGCGTCGAGGCGGGCGAGCTTGAGGGCGTTCTTCTCTATTCCGTCGATCTTCTCCGGGTCGTGGATGAGTTCCATCGCTGTCGGGAGCAGTTTCTCCACGGCTTCGGCGTCGCGTACGATCATGGCCGCGCCCTTGTTCACGAGGGCCATGGCGTTGTGCGTCTGATGGTCCTCGGCCACGTTGGGCGAAGGCACGAACACCGCCGCCTTGCCGGCTGCGCATATCTCCGAGATGGAGGATGCGCCCGAGCGGGAGATGATTACGTCCGCCGCGGCGTAGGCGAGGTCCATCCTGCCTATGAAGTCGCTGTGGCGGATCTGCGGCAGCTCCCTGCCTTCCATGAATGCGTCCACGCCCTTCTTGTAGAAGCGTCCGCACTGCCAGAGGACCTCCACGTCATCGCCGCCGGGGCAGCCGGCTTCGATCCAGGCCTTCATCGCCTTGTTCAGAGTGCCGCTGCCGAGGCTTCCGCCCACTACCAGCAGATGGCGCTTTCCTTCCGTAAATCCGTAATACTCAAGTCCTTCCGCCCTTTCTTCCGGGCTGTACCGGTGGATGTCCTTCCTTATGGGGTTGCCCGTGAAGACTATCTTGTCCGCCGGGAAGAAGCGCTCCATACCGTCGTAGGCGACGCAGATGCATCCGACCTTCTTCGAGAGTATCTTGTTGGTCAGGCCGGCGAAACCGTTCTGCTCCTGGATGAGCGCCGGCACTCCCTTGCGGGTTGCCTTCCAGAGGAGGGGAGCGCTGGCGTAACCGCCCACGCCCACGGCGATGTCCGGCTTGAACCCGTCTATGACGCGTCCGGCCTTGCCTATGCTCTGGAGTATCTTGAAGGGCACCTGCACGTCATTCTTGAGGTTCGCCCAGGTGAACTGGCGCTGGAGACCCACGATGGGCAGTCCCACGATCTCGTATCCTGCCGCGGGGACCTTCTCCATCTCCATCTTGCCTTCGGCGCCGACGAAGAGTATCTCCGTCTCCGGATTGACTTCCTTGAGCTTGTCTGCGATGGATACGGCCGGGAAGATGTGTCCGCCCGTGCCGCCGCCGCTTATTATCACCCTGAGTTTCTTATATTCCATAATCTGTGTCGTTCATGTTTCCGGATTCGTATGCGTCCAGCGCATCCATCCCGTCGTCTATCGGGTTGCTTTCCCTCACTTCGTCCTCCCGGGCTTCGTGCATCTCCATCAGCGGTTCCGCGCGGAGGGTCTCACGCTCTATCTTGCCGGCGGCTATCCTGCTGAAGGACAGAATGACGCCGAATGCCAGGCTGAAGCAGAGGAAAGCGCTCTTGCCGTGGCTGATCAGCGGCAGCGTCTGTCCGGTCATCGGGCCTATGTCCACGTTGACGAGCATGTGCAGGAAGGCCTGCCCGGTGATGAGGATGCTGAGCCCCGCCACCACCAGCTTGGCGTAATTGTCCTTGCCGCAGTTCCTTACGATGATGGAAGCGCGCGCGAGCAGGGACACGTACAAGATTATCACTATGATGGCTCCGACGATGCCGTATTCCTCCACTATGAAGCTGAACATGAAGTCCTCGGAGATGTCCGGCACCACGTAGCGCTGGGTGCTCTGTCCGGGTCCCTTGCCCAGGATTCCTCCTTCCTTGATGGCTATCTTGGCGCTGTACGGCTGCCGCATCCCGTCAATTGCCTTCTGCTTCTGCTCCATGGTGCTGGTGGGGCTCAGGTAGACGGCTTCCAGGTCGTCATCCTCGAAGACTCGGGAGATGCCCGTGCCGATGCGCTGGAACAGCGGATGCTCGCTGCTCTTGGTGGCGCTGTAGAGCCCGAAGCAGATCCCTATGAGCACGACGCCAGCCGCGAAGAGCAGGGCAAGGTCCTTGAAATTGCCGCCGCCGAGCAGTATGGTGATGAACATTATGCCGCCGATGAAAAGCGCGCTGGAGTTGCTTCCGGGCAGGATCAGGACCATGGTAAGGAGGGCGGGGGCGTAGATGTAGGCTATCTTCTGCCATATCTCCTTCTTCGGCCCCTTGAGCTCGCCTTTCTTGAGCGCGTCGAGCGCCCAGGACAGATACATCACCATCGCGATCTTCACCACCTCGAACACGTGGATCTGCATCCCCGGGATCTGGATGATGCGGTATGCCCCGTTGAGGCCGATGGCCTTGACGGGACCCAGCGAGGCGTGGGAATCCAGGAACACGAGCAGCAGCAGCGAGAGCAGGAATCCCCATTTCGAACACCAGCGGAAGAAAGCTATGTTCTTGATATTGTAGCAGATGATGATGACGCCGAGGCCCACCGCAACGATGAAGAGCTGCTCCCGGACCATGTCGATGCGCGTCTGGCTCCCTTCGAGCAGGCGCGACGTGGACGAGAAGATGCAGACGATGGAGAGGAGGATCAGCATGAGCACGATGATCCAGACCACCTTGTCACCTTCAAAGCGTTCCGCGAAATTCCAGAGCGAGCGTTTCTTCGTCGTTGCCATCGTATTACAGTCTTCTTACGGCTTCCTTGAACTGGCGTCCCCTGTCCTCGTAGTCGTGGAACAGGTCGAAACTTGCGCAGCAGGGGCTCAGGAGCACCACGTCGCCCGCGGATGCGAAGCGGCTGGCGGCCTTCACGGCCTCGTCGGCCGAGAGGGTGTCCACGATGTTGGCGCTGCCCACGATGTGCTCGTATGCAGCGTGGATCTTGCTGTTGTCCACGCCCAGGCAGACGATGGCCTTCACCTTGCCGGTCACCAGCTCGTCGAGGACCGAATAGTCGTTGCCCTTGTCAGTGCCGCCCACGATCCACACCACGGGACGGGTCTGCGCGTCGAGCGCGTACCAGGCGGAGTCTATGTTGGTAGCCTTGGAATCGTTGATGTACATCACGTCCTTCACGGAGAGGACGGGCTCGAGCCTGTGCTCGATGGGAGAGAAGCTCTTCAGGCTGTTGCGGATGACGTCGTCCTTGATGCCGGTGGCCTTGGCCGCCAGCGCTGCCGCCATGGAATTGTAGATGTTGTGCCTGCCGCCGAGGGCGAGGTCCTTGAGGTAGATGTCGGTCTCGCTCTCCTCGTACTTCACCACGATCTTGTCGTCCTCCAGGTAGGCTCCCTGTTCCACCTTCTTCTCCTGGCTGTACGGGAGCATCTTGGCCTGCAGCACGATCTTGCTGAGGTGCTCGATGGTGATCTTGTCGTCGGAGTCGAAGATGAAGCAGTCCTCCGGACGGAGGTTGCGGGTGATCTTGAACTTGGCGCGCACGTAGTTCTCCATTTTGTGGTCGTAGCGGTCCAGATGGTCCGGGGTGATGTTGGTGATCACCGCGATGTCCGGGCGGAAATCATAGGTGTCGTCCAGCTGGAAGCTGCTGATTTCCAGCACGTAATAGTCGTGCTTCTCGGTGGCCACCTGGAGCGCGTAGCTCTTGCCGATGTTGCCGCCGAGGCCCACGTTGAGGCCGGATTCCTTCAGCAGGTAGTGGATGAGGGAAGTGGTGGTGGTCTTGCCGTTGGAGCCGGTGATGCATATCTTCTTCGCGTTGTCGTAACGTGCCGCGAATTCTATCTCGGAGACGATGTGGGTCCCCTGGGCCGCGAGTTTCCTCACGAGGGGGGCGGTGGAAGGGATGCCGGGACTCTTCACCACCTCGTCGGCGTTGAGTATGAGTTCCTCGGAATGGCCGCACTGCTCGAACGGGATGTTCCATTCGCGCAGGGTCTTCAGATACTCTTCCTTGATGGTTCCGTTGTCGGAAAGGAAAACGTCGAATCCCTTGACCTTTGCGAGCACTGCGGCTCCCACGCCGCTTTCTGCTCCGCCCAATACTACTATTCTAGCCATATATCGTTTTTATCTTATCTTGAGAAGTGCCAATGTTGAGACTGCCAGTATGATTCCCACTATCCAGAAGCGGGTGACGATCCTCGGTTCGGGAACGCCCTTTTTCTGGAAGTGATGGTGGAGCGGCGCCATCAGGAAGACGCGCCTGCCCTCGCCGTATTTCTTCTTGGTGCGCTTGAAGTGGGTGCGCTGGATGATGACGGAGAGGCTCTCCATCAGGAATATGCCGCACAGCACGGGGAGCAGGAGCTCCTTGCGTATGAGCACTGCGCTCACGCCGATGACGCCGCCTATGGTGAGGCTGCCCGTGTCGCCCATGAACACCTGCGCCGGGAACGTGTTGTACCACAGGAATCCCAGCAGGGCGCCGACGAATGCGGACATGTAGATGGCCACCTCGCCGCTGCCCGGGATGTACATGATGTTGAGGTAGGCGGAGTTGAGGGCGTCGCCGCTGAGCCATGCCATCACGCCGATCGCCACCCCCACGATGGCCGAGGTGCCGGATGCGAGTCCGTCCATGCCGTCGGTGAGGTTGGTGCCGTTGGAGCAGCCGAGGATGACGATGATGATCATCGCCATGTAGATGCCCCAGGAGCAATAGACGCCCAGCTGCCCCTTGAAGGGGGAGAGCCAGGAATAGTCGAACTCATGCGCCTTCACGAACGGGATCGTGGTCACGAGGTTGTCGGAGTGGATGTCCGGGCTGATGCAGACCGAAAGCGCGATCACCAGGCCGAGGCCGAACTGGAGGATGAGCTTCATCTTCGCGCTCATGCCTTCCTTGTTGTGCTTGAACACCTTGATGTAGTCGTCCGTGAAGCCTATGGCGCCGCACCAGAGCGTGGTGACGAGCAGGAGGATGGTGTAGATGCTGTCCAGCCTGCACACCAGCAGTGCGGAGCAGACCACCGCGATGATGATGATGACGCCGCCCATCGTGGGGGTGCCCTTCTTCTGCATCTGTCCTTCGAGTCCGAGGTCGCGGATGTCCTCGCCTATCTGCTTGCGACGCAGCAGGGCGATGATCTTCTTGCCGACGAAGAAAGCAATGAACATGCTTATGACGGCCGCGAGCATGGCCCTGAACGAAAGGTAGTTCATCAGGCCCGCTCCGGGTATGTGTCCAAGGCTTTCAAGCCAGTTGAAAAGGTGATATAGCATTTCAGTCTATGGTTTTGAATACATCGTTCACTATCTCCCTCTCGTCGAAGTGCCGCTTCTCCGTACCTATGATCTGGTAGGTCTCGTGGCCCTTGCCGGCGAGGAGTATGGTTGCGCCCCTGGGGGCGAGCATTATCGCAGTGCGTATGGCTTCCTTGCGGTCCGCGATGAAGAGGGCCTTGGCAAGTCCCTTCGGGGAGAAGCCTTTCCTTATGTCTTCCAGTATGTCCTCCGTCTTCTCCGTCCTGGAGTTGTCGGAGGTCACGAATATCCTGTCGGCCCATTTCTCGGCCACCGCGGCCATTTCCGGCCTCTTGGTCCTGTCCCTGTCGCCGCCGCAGCCGAAGAGGCAGATCAGCTCGCGCTCCGGCGCCACGTCGCGCAGGGTGCCGAGAACGTTGTCCATCGCGTCCGGGGTGTGAGCGTAGTCTATGACCACGCTGAGGTCGCGGGGACCCCTGATGTTCTCGAGCCTTCCGGGAGCCGCTCCGAGGGTGGAAAGCGCCACCAGGGCCTCCTCCTTCGGGGTCCCGAGCTCTATGGCCGCGCAATAGACGGCGAGCAGGTTGTAGGCGTTGTGGGCGCCTATGAGCCTGGTCCACACTTCCGTGCCGTCGATGCGCAGGAGCATGCCGCCGAAGCTCTCCTCAATCACCCTGCAGCTGTGGTCCGCCACGCTGCGGCAGGAGTAGGTGACCACGCGTGCCGCCGTGTTCTGGGTCATCACGAGGCCGTGCCTGTCGTCCACGTTGGTGACGGCGACCGCGCTTGCGGGGAGATTGTCGAAGAACAGTTTCTTGCAGCGCAGATACTCCGCGAAGGTTCCGTGGTAGTCCAGGTGGTCGTGGGTCAGGTTGGAGAAGATGCCGACCTTGAATTCGAGCCCGGCTATCCTTTCCTGCTCGACCCCGATGGAGCTTACTTCCATGAAGCAGTACTCGCATCCGGCGTCCACCATCTCGCTCAGGAGGCGGTTGATGGTGATGGGGTCGGAGGTGGTGTTGGCGGTCTCGGTGCGCCTGGTCCCCACGTAGTTGGCTATGGTGGAGAGCAGTCCGCACTCGTATCCGAGGCTGCGGAACATGTTGTAGAGCAGCGTGACCGTGGTGGTCTTGCCGTTGGTCCCGGTGATGCCCACGAGCTTGAGCTTCCCGCTCGGATGGCCGTAGTATTCGTCCGCCATCATCGCGAGTCCGTGGCGGTCGGTGGACACCGTGGCCGCAGCGCCCGCCTTGAGCGCCGCCTCGGCGTACTCGTTGCCGTCGGCCTTCGTGCCCTTCACTGCGATGAAGAGGCATCCGGGGGTCACCGTGCGCGAGTCGCTGGTTATTGCAGGATAGTCTTTTATGTTCATTTGCTCTTGGCCAGCACCGGCTGGAAATAAGGGTCTATGTTGTACAGCGCATTGATCACGGACTTCACGGTCTTGGCCGGGATTCCGCCTCCCTGGACCTCGCTGCTGTGCGGCTTGGGGTAGGAGTACAAGGTGCTGATTATCGTATACTGGGGGTCTTCCGCAGGGAAGTATCCCACGAACGTGCTCTGGTATTTGCGCTGCCCGTTGGCGTCGCTGTAGCCGCCTCCCGGGAAGGTTCCGAACGAGGTTCCGGTCTTGCCGGCCACGCTGCACTTGACGCCCATCAGGCTCCATTTGGCGGTACCTTCCTCCGCCACGGCGAGCAGGGCGCGGTTGAGGGTGTCGGCCACGGCGCGGGAGCAGATGGCTGCGTTGAGCACCGCGGGACCGCGTTTCTTGAGCACCACTCCGCCTTTCTCGATGTCTTCCACCAGGTACGGCTTCATCATCTTGCCCTTGTTGGCTATGGCGTTGTAGTAGGTCAGGATATGCAGCGGGGTCTCTTCGGACATGTATCCGAATCCCAGGCGGCCGAGGTCGTTCAGTTTCATCCCGTTCTCCTTCTTGTTGGGCACCGTGGGCACGGGCAGGCCGTCGAGGTCGAAATCGAAGGCCTCTCCGAGCTTGTAGGAGTAGATGTTGTCTATGAACTGCCGCTGCTTCTTGGCGTAGTTGTCGATCGCCAGCTTCGCGAAGACATAGTTGGATGAGATCTTGAAGCCGTCGAGCATGGAGATCTTGTCCGTATTGTGCTGCCTTGCGAAGTCGGGGATGTGCTGGTCGTTGATGTCGGTACCGCTCACGTGCCCGTTGGTGGCGGGGAAGGTCTCCTCGAGCGACTTCACGTAGCCGTCGTTGAGCACGGACATCAGGGTCACCGTCTTGAACACGGAGCCCGGCTCTATCTTGCGGCCTACCACCATGTTCTGCGTCTCCTCGAAAGCCCCCGTCTTCTCGTTGTGGGTGAGGTTGACCATCGCGCGGATGGCGCCGGTGCTGACTTCCATCAGGCATACGGTGGCGCCCATTATGTCCACGCGGCCCTCGATCTGCTCGCGCAGGGCCCTGTCTGCTATCTCCTGGTAGTCTATGTTGATGGTGATGCGGAGGTCGTTGCCGTCCTCGGCCTTCACGTAGAGGCTGTCGTTGTCGCGTATCCTGCCCTGGTCCGTCTTGCGGAAGTACTCGATGCCGTTCTTGCCGTGCAGCTCGTGGTCGAACTTGCCCTCGATGCCCACGTGGTTGTTGGTCACCTCGGAGGACTTGTTGTTGCGCACGAAACCGATGGTGCGGCGGGCGAGCGTGCCGTAGGGATACTTGCGTATGTATTCGCGCTCCACGATCATCCCGCTGTAGTATTTCTGCTTCTCGAAGAGCGGGAAGCGGATGATCCTGTTGTAGAGGTTCCTGTCCACGGGCCTGCCTATCTTCACGTATTTCTTTCCGGCGGCGCGGGAGTCGCGGATGAGCTTGTAGTACTGGTCGGCGGTCTTCTCGGGGAACACCTTGGCGAGCTCCGCGGAGAGCGCCCTGGCCTGGGAGAGCCATTCCAGTTCGTCCTTCTCGGGCTGGCCCTTGCGGACGGTGCAGTCCATGTAGAACTGGTAGATGGGGCAGGTCATTGCCAGCAGGCGGCCTTCGCTGTCGATGATGTTGCCGCGGGCTGGGTCTATCACGTTCCTGGTGACGGGCGGGGTGAGGACCTTCACGATGCTGTCGTTCTGGCGCCAGAAGAGCTGGATGCCTGCGATCTTGCCGATCACGAGCACCGAAGCCAGCAGCATCACGAGGTATGCAAGATAGAGGACCACCCCTATCCTGTCTCGCTTCTTGCCGTTATCCTTCCGTAAATCCATCACTTTTCCAGTCTTGTGGCGGGCTTCTCCGCCTCTTTCACCTTGGACCCCATCGTGCCCAGCATCTCTTCCACGCTGGAGCGCTTGGTGAGCTTCACCACGTCGAAGGTCTTCTGGGAATTCTGTATGGAGAGTTCCTCGAGTTCTTTCTTGTTCTTCTCCACCTTGGCCATCGTGGTGTCTATCATCAGGGAGATCCAGATGGTGACCGCCAGCAGCACGAAGGTGTAGACTATGTGGATGAAATAGCGTCCCACGTTGAGCCGCAGCAGGAATTCGCCTTTCAGGATGGCGGAGAAGCTGTTCTTGAAGAAAGCTCCCACGTCGGCCAGTTTCCAGGTCTTCGCACTTTCCCTCCTTCTCATCGTCCTTCCTCCTCCGGCTTTTCGGCGATCCTCAGCTTGGCGCTGCGGGCCCTCGTGTTGTTCCCTATCTCATCTTCCGCAGGAAGTATGGGCTTGCGGTTGACCGCCTTGAGCGGCGCCGCGCTGCGTCCGAAGACGTCCTTCACTTCCTTGCCCTCCACGTTGCCGGTCTTGATGAAGTTCTTGACCATCCTGTCTTCCAGGGAGTGGTAGGTGATCACCACCAGCCTTCCGCCGGCTTTGAGGGACTTCGTGGCCCCGTCGAGGAATTTCTCGAGGGAGCGCATCTCCTGGTTTACCTCGATCCGGAGGGCCTGGTAGACCTTCGCGAGGTATTTGTGCCCGGCGAAAGATGGCAGGGCGGCCGCTATTGCGCCGTCGAGGTCGTCAGTTGTGAGGATGGGGGAGACGCTGCGGGCGGCCACTATGAGCTGGGCCACGCGGCGGTAGTTCTCCACCTCCCCGTAGAGTTCAAGAACCTTTTCCAATTCTTCTTGCGTATAAGAATTGACGACGTCAGCAGCGGTCATGCTGCCCTGCACATTCATTCGCATGTCGAGCGGAGCGCTGTAGCGGAAGGAGAATCCGCGTTCAGCGGTATCGAACTGATGGGAGCTCACGCCAAGGTCGGCGATCACTCCGTCCAAACCCTCCGGGGCTTCCAGGAGGGTATAGTTGTGGATGAATCTGAAATTGTTGTGTATCAGCGTGAAACGAGTGTCGTCGATGGCGTTGGCGGCAGCGTCCGCATCGCGGTCGAATGCGAGCAGGCGCCCGTCCCTGCCGAGACGTGACATTATTTCACGGCTGTGTCCGCCGCCACCGAAAGTGGCGTCGGCATAGGTGCCTCCGGGGTTGAGGACGAGAGCATCTACGCTCTCCTTAAGAAGTACGGGATTGTGGTACTCGCTCATCGCCTCCTACTCCTTTTTGCGGGAGAGGCTCTTGGCAATGGCTACATACTGTTCCTTGGAAATCTGTGAAGACTGATACTTCTCTTCCGCCCAGATCTCGATCTTGTAGTTGATGCCCGAGAACGCCACATCCTTCTTAACACCTATTGCGTCAAGAAGATAACGGGGGATCATGATTCGTCCCAATTTGGCATCCGGCTCCACCATTACGCAATCGCGCATGTACTCCCTCCAGAAGAGGTCGTGATCCGGGTTGAAGAAATCGAGCCCCTCCCTGATCTTGTCCGACTCGCGCTCCCACTCGGAGTAGGAGTACATGTCCAGACAGTCTGAGTAAAGGCTCTTCTTGATGACAAACCTCATGTCACCGCCTGCCGGAATGGCGCTCTTGAGCGGCGCGGGAAAGACCAGTCTTCCCTTGTCGTCCACCTTGGAGCTGTATTTTCCGATGAAAGTGACCATGTTAAATTCTTATACGCGAACACAAAGGTAGAAAAAATTTTCCACTTTGTTCCACCGCCTTCCAAATTTTTCCACATTTTTTCAAAAACACCCCTTCGCGTGTCTCCGTGGCATGGTTTCACTTGCTTTCCTGCTTGCCTACCTACCGCCTTCTTGCCCGTCACCTTCCTGCCCGTCGCCGCTGCTGCCCCGTCGCCCTGCTGTCGCTGCCTACCGCCGCTTCCGGGCTGGCTGTCAGGGGATTGCCCGTCTGGCCGTACTCCGCGCGCATTTCAGGCGAAAGTGCGCGCGTTCCTGCCTCTCGCCCCCTCCTCTGCGCGCATTTCAGGCTAAAGTGCGCGCGTTTTCGCCCCTTGACCCCTCCTCCGAGCGCATAATGATCGGAAGTGCGCGCATCGGGGCACCGTGATCTGCTTTGCGCGCGCGTTTCGGGCAATAATGCGCGCATTCCGGCCACGTACCCCCTCCTCCGCGCGCTATTTGGGGAAAAGTGCGCTCGCAAATGTCTTGTGTGCGGCGATTCGGGAGCGTTTCAGCCAGAAATGCGCCCAAATCGGATGTTTGAAGGGGAAGCGGGAGTGTTTTACGGGAAAACAATCCCGTCGAAGAATAGCGAGGCAAGGTGGCTCTCTGCCCGCCCGGTAACCCTTCGTTTCCATAAAACCTTACCTTGAAACCGCACCTTTTTCGGTAAACTTTTTTCAGGACGATACACCCCGTCTGGCGGATAACGTGCTGTCAGGCAACGAAATACGCGAAGCTCTATGCTCATTTTCAGGCATAGAAGAAAACGCAACAGCCTGCGACTCTGGAAGTTAAGTGCCAGGCACGTGTCTTTCGTACGCCCGACCCGCTCAGCAGCGTGCCCGCACCCGCTCAGCAGTGTGCGCGTACCCGCTCAAACAAGTATGGCCATAGTGGTTCCCGAAGCGAGGCGTCGCCCCTGGAACGAGGCGATGAAAATACCCTGGAGTGTTATGGCGAATACTGAAGGTAATCCACAATACACTCACAACACATAAGAGGAAAACCACGGCGAATTTTGCCGTAATCGTTTTTTTTGCTGATATTTAATCCGTCATACGCCGACAATCAAAAAGAAGGACACTATGAAACCTCGGACAAGCAAGCTTATATTATTGTCAATCAGCCTCTTGATACTCCCGCTGCTGGTCTCCTGCCGGCAGAAGGAGGATATATTCTTCAAGGTCGCGACCGTAGCGGATCCTGCTGAAGGCGGCTCCGTCGTCGCGACGCCCTCCGGCCAGGTGCTTGAGGGAACTGAAGTCACGTTCACGGCCACTCCCTCTGAGGACTATGAATTCCTGGGATGGGGAGGAAGCCTTTCCGGCAAGGAGAATCCGAAGAGCGTGAAAGTGACGGCAGACCTTGAAGTCAAGGCCTTCTTCGGCCTGAGGGGATCCACGGCGCAATTCGTTTCCGGTCTTTCGACCGATGCCGCCATCTTCAACGGGGCGGGAGGGGAGAGCGTCGTCTCCGTTACGACAGGCGCGCCCTGGCGTGCCAGTTCGAACCAAAGCTGGCTCAAGATATCGCCGTCCGAGGGTGGTGCCGGCACCACCACGATGACCATAACAACGGCGAAAAATTCCGAGAGGGCCCTGCGTCCCGCCGTCATCAAGGTGGTCTCCGGGGCAGACGTGGAATACTTCTCCGTCATCCAGCGTCCCTACATCTTCACCCGCGCACAGATGGGCTCCAAGGTGATGACCAACGCCGTCAGGGTCACATACGACGGCTCAGGGTTCTCCCGTTTCTACTGCATACTCCCCGTTCCGAAGAACAACCAGTATCAGGAAATCAAGGATTTCGAAGCTTCCCCGGCGGGTTCAGTGGTGGACTGCCCTGACGGCGTGAACAGCTACGTGGTTGCAGACATCACCTCCGACATCCCCGCATCGGGATCGGACATACTGAAAGAGACTTTCCTTGCGGAGGTCTATGCGCTGACGGCCAACCTGGCCTTGGTGACGGAGATCCCCGAATACGACCCCGCGTCCGCTCCGTGCCGGGATTATCTCGGCGTCGAGGAATACGGCCTGATCGACCCTACGCATCCGCAGATTGTTTCCGCGGCTGCCTCCCTGTGGTCCGATGCAAAGGGCGACCTGATCGATTATGCCCGCAAATGCTACGAATGGACGGCGACGAATATGACCTACGGTAATATGAACACCGGCCTGCATACGGTGGAAGAGCTGATGAAGACGAAATTGGGAGACTGCGGCAACTTCTGCTCGGTATTCATCTCCCTGCTTCGCGCCAAAGGCATTCCGGCAAGGCACATAGTGATGATTTCGCCACAGGAGAGCGGCTATCACGTGAGAGCCGAGTTCTATATCCCCGCCTACGGATGGATTCCCGCCGATCCCACTTTCAAGCACGACGATCCGGTCGGAGACTATTTCGGCAAGTTCTCCGGGAGATACATAATTATGTCCCTGGGAATCAATCCGACTGTCAAAGACCCCGAGGGCGTTGACGTTACAACGCCCCTGCTTCAGAACTATCTGTTGTGGACCTGGTACAGCGGTGCCCCGTACAATGTCGTGTACAGCCACGTGTTCTCCAGATTCTGACCCGGCCCGGGGCTCTGCCGTCAAAGATTGAAGAAGAATCCCAGGTCGATGGTGTCCGTCGAGAAGTTCGAGCCCCATCCGGAGGCGATGCTGTCGCCCGTGCGGATGTAAGTATAGCCCAACGTGCCGAAACTGCCCATGAAATAAATGCCCGGGAAGACGCGTATGCCGATTCCCGGCTTTGCGGAAAAGCCCAGTTGCAGCCGGTCCTGACTCAGGCTGCAGGGTGCGTATGCCGTGACATAGAGGGTGATGAACTTCCCCAGCGGGACGATGTGCAGGCGGGCGTACGGTGCCACGCCGACGGAACTCCGTCCCCGGTTGAAGGTATATGAAAACTGGCTTCCCAGGAAGACTGCATTGTTGCAGCGGTAGGAGATGTCCGGGCAGACGTTGATGTACATCCCCGAACGCGTGAAGTCCAGCCCTCCGCCCAGGCCTAGATACCATTTGCCGGACCTCCTGCGCAGAAGGCTGCCGGAATTGGTCAGGCCGACGCTGCCGGAAAAGTCGTTCGTAAGGCTTACTCCGCTGTCAGTCAGCTCGTTGGTGAGCGGGGCGTTCTTTTTCAAAGTATCCTGCTTGGATTCCTCCGGTACGACCGGGGTCAGCACGTAGGCTTGTGCGCGGGCTGCTGCTCCGGCGGCGGACAGCAAGGCCAGCAAAAGCAATATCTTTTTCATTTCACGATGAATGCTACGATTTCTCCCTTGACCACGTCCTTGCCTTGCGCTGCGAGCACGGCGACGAAGCGTCCGTCCGCTGCGGGGAGCATCTCCTCTATGCCGTAGCGGGTCTGGACGTATCCGCAGGCCTTCCCGGCCTTCACCGGGGTGCCGGCGACGGGGGCCGCGGAGGCATCCTCCACGTCTATCTCCCAGAGCATCTTTCCGGCTGCGGGGGCCTGCACCGGCACTGCGTCCGGATATTTCCGGGTGTATTCCTCGACGGGGAATTCCGGCATTTCCACCACCGGCCGCTTCACCGTGACCGGAGCTCCGGCCTTGGCCTTCTCGAAGAGTTCCTCGTCGTCCTGACCGCAGTCCCAGCCCTCCTGCTTCATCATTTCGCGGAATTTCGGCAGCTCGTCCGGATACATGTCCTGCGGGTTGCCTTCGTAGAATTCGAAGCCCTTCTCCTTCGCGAGCGCGACGATCTCCGGAGCAAGTTCGCCCGGAAGCCTGCCCATTCGGCCGAGTATCATTCCCCAGGTGTCCTTGTCTATGGTGCTGAAGCGCGGCTTGCCCTGCGCCATCGCGAGCAGGTTCATCAGGGAAGTGTTCTTCACGTACTGGCTGAACGGGGTCACGAGCGGGGGATAGCCGAGGCGCGGCCATACGTACTCTACCTCCCTGAACAGCTGGACCATAAGGGAATCGAGCGAGCTCACGGGCTTGCCGTTCTTGCTCTCGGCGTCATTGATGGCGGTCTGGAAGCCCTTGAGGTCGGCCATCATGGATCCCATCATTCCGCCGGGCAGGCCGCATCCCACGAGCAGGGAGGTCATCCTGGAGTTGGCGGGGTTGATCCAGTAGCCGAGGAAATCGTCGATGAATTCCTGCGTGAGGGCGCGTACCTGCATGTACGCATCCATATTTATATCCTT
>CADAFW010000009.1:0-1539 GCA_902787295.1 uncultured Bacteroidia bacterium | reverse complement strand
ATGTCGGCGGTGAGTTCCGCGAGGAAGCTCGGCCGGCCTATGCCCGCCATGTCCTTGAGGCAGATCTCGTCCGTGCCGTATTCCACCAGCTTGTCCACCACGCCCATATAGTATTCCACGGTGTGCACGGGGCTGTTGGTGATGGAAAGGGCCGCCTGGCTGACCATCCCGGCCTTCTTGGCGTATTCCACGCTGAGCCTGAGGTTGCGGTGGTCGTTGAGGCCGCAGAAGGAGCGGGCGATGTCCGTGCCCTGGGCCTTCTTGACCTTGAACATCAGTTCGCGGACGTCGGCCGGCACCGGGTACATCCTCAGCGCGTTGAGGCCGCGCTCCAGCATATGGGTCTGGATGCCTGCCTTGTGGAACGGCGCGGTCCATCTGCGGACGGAAACGTTGGGGTTCTCTCCGTACAGGAGGTTGACCTGCTCGAAGGCGATTGCGGGGGCGACCCTCACGAGCTGGTCTGCGCGCGGCTGGTACTTGCCCGAGGACTGCCACATATCCCTGTAGACGAGGGAGAATTTGATTTCCTTTGCCATATTTTCGGATTATCATACAAAGATAGCAATTGTTTTTCATCCGCAATGAGGCCTCTGGCCGGCTTGACGGGCTCACCGATATAACATATTGACTGTGAATTTCTTTTGCTTCCGAATCATCCCAATCCCCCAAAAAAAATCCAAAAAATGTGAACAACCTATGCCGTTTTTTGTTAAATTTGAGAGTTGAAAACGCGCCCCGAGCACTGTGAGAGGCCGATTTTAGAAAAGAAACATAAGCGCAATACACTAACAACCAACAATATCTACCTATCAAAACGCTGTTTATGAGAAAAAGATTCATGATACAGGCATTCGCCCAGCATTCCGTTTCCGGTACGGTGACGGACAATGCCGGGGAAGCTCTCGTCGGTGTGAATGTCCTGGTAAAGGGCACGACCACCGGCGCAATGACCGACCTCGACGGCCGCTACAGCCTGCCTTCAGTGAAGGAGGGCTCGGTGCTGGTCTTCTCTTGCGTCGGTTTCGCAACACAGGAGGTCAACGTCGGCAAGACCGGCGTGATCAACGTGATTCTCCAGAGCGACAACACCTACCTCGATGAGGTCCTCACCGGTGCAATGACCGAGGTGAAGTCTGAAATCGTCGCCGTACAAAACACCTCCACCGTGTCCCGTGCACTCGAGGGAACGGCTCCTGGTATCCAGGTGTCTTCCGTCGACGCCCAGCCGGGTTACGATATGGCTATCCGTCTGCGCGGTGTCAGCTCCACCAACGGTGCGTCCGCAGCGGCCCTCGTCGTCATCGACGGTGTCGCCCAGCAGACCAACTCCACCTATGAGAACCCTCTCTCCCAGCTCGACCCCAACGACATCGCTTCCGTTTCAGTCCTGAAGGATGCGGCTTCCACCGCCCTTTACGGTTCCCGCGCGGGTAACGGCGTCATCCTCATCACCACCAAGCGCGGTGCCGAGGGCAAGGCGAAGATCTCCTTCCAGGGCCGCTGGGGATGGAATTCCATCGGTGACTACAACACCAA
>CADAFW010000008.1 GCA_902787295.1 uncultured Bacteroidia bacterium | reverse complement strand
GTGTACGCCGCCTGTGCGAACACCGGCGGATTCAGCGCGGAGCAGCTCAGGACCAACGAGGAGAACGCCTACAAGCTCGGTGCGACCAAGTACGTCACCCTCGACGTGACCAAGGAGTATTACGAGAAGAGTCTCAAGTACATGGTGTGGGGCAACGTCCTCAGAAACGGCACCTACCCCATCTCCGTCTCTTCGGAGCGCATTTTCCAGGGCATGGCCATCGCGCGCTATGCCAACGAGATAGGCGCCGACGCCATCGCACACGGCTCCACGGGCGCGGGCAACGACCAGGTCCGCTTCGACATGACCTTCCTGGTGATGTGCCCGGAGATGGAGATCATCACCCTCACCCGCGACGGCAACCTCAGCCGCAAGGAGGAGGTGGACTACCTCAACGCCAACGGCTTCAACGCCGACTTCGCGAAACTCAAGTATTCCTACAACGTGGGCATCTGGGGCACCTCCATCTGCGGAGGCGAGATCCTCGATTCCAAGCTCGGGCTGCCAGAGAGCGCCTTCCTCAAGCATCCCACCAAGAGCGGCGAGGAAGAGGTGAAGATAGGCTTCACCAACGGCGAGGTGACCTCCGTGAACGGCAAGGAATACAGCGACAGGATTGCCGCCATCCAGGCCCTCGAGGAGATCGGCGCCGCATATGCGGTGGGCCGTGACATCCACGTGGGCGACACCATCATAGGCATCAAGGGCCGCGTGGGCTTCGAGGCCGCGGCTCCGATGATGATCATCACCGCCCACAAGCTGCTGGAGAAATTCACCCTCAGCAAGTGGCAGCAGTATTGGAAGGACCAGATCGGCAACTGGTACGGAATGTTCCTGCACGAAAGCCAGTACATGGAGCCCGTGATGCGCGACATGGAGGCGATGCTGGAAAGCAGCCAGCGCAACGTCACCGGCACGGTAACCCTCAAGCTCCGGCCCTACTGCATCGAAACCGTCGGCGTGGATTCGCCTGACGACCTCGTGAAGAACAAGCTCGGCGAATACGGCGAAGGCGCAAAGGGATGGACCTCCGAAGAGGCCAAGGGCTTCATCAAGGTCACTTCCACCCCGCTGCGCGCCTACTATCTCCTCCATAAAGACGAACTTCCCGATGATTAAGGCCGGCATCATAGGCGGCGCAGGCTACACCGCAGGCGAACTCATCCGCATCCTCCTCAACCATCCCGGGGTGGAGCTAGGTTTCGTGCATTCCGAAAGCAATGCCGGGAACCGGCTCTCCGACGTCCACGAAGGCATCTTCGGCGATACCGACATGTGCTTCACGGACAGCGTGGACCTCGGCGGCGTGGACGTGCTGTTCCTCTGCTCGGCCCACGGAAAGAGCCGCGGGTTCTGGGAGGAGCATCCCGCTCCCGCAGGGCTCAGGGTCGTGGACCTGGCGCAGGACTTCCGCGACGAGTCCGACGGCTACGTGTACGGGCTCCCGGAATGGCAGCGCGGCAAGATAGCGAACTCGCGCAAGGTGGCCAATCCCGGCTGCTTCGCGACTGCCATACAACTGGCGCTGCTCCCGCTCGCATCCGCAGGGCTGCTGACCTCCGAGGTGGAGGTGACGGCCATCACCGGATCCACGGGCGCGGGGGTCAAGCCTTCCGCCACCGGCCATTTCAGTTGGAGGAACAACAACATTTCCACTTACAAGACCTTCGAGCATCAGCACCTCCTCGAGATCAGGCGCAACCTCGCGGCCGTCCAGGGCGACGCCCTCCCGGCGATCAACTTCGTGCCAGTGAGGGGCGACTTCACCCGCGGAATCTTCGCCAGCGTCTATACCGACTGCGACCTTTCCGAAGAAGGCGCCTTCGAACTCTACGAAGAATTCTACAAGGGAGCCGCTTTCACCTTCGTGAGCCCTAGGCCGGTGGACCTCAAGCAGGTGGTGAACACCAACAAATGCCTCGTTTCGCTGGAGAAGCACGGCGGAAAGCTCGTGATCTCCTCCGTCATAGACAACCTCCTCAAGGGGGCGTCGGGGCAGGCGGTGCAGAACATGAACCTCATCTTCGGGCTTCCCGAGGACATGGGGCTGAGACTCAAGGCATCAGCATTCTAGGATTATGAATCTGTTCGACGTATATTCACTTTTCGACGTGACCCCGGTCAAGGCTCTCGGATGCAAGGTCTGGGACGACAAGGGGCAGGAATACCTCGACCTCTACGGAGGGCACGCCGTAATTTCCATAGGACACAGCCACCCGGAATACATAGCCGCAGTCACGGCCCAGCTGGGCAGGATAGGCTTCTATTCCAACAGCGTGAAGAACCCGCTCCAGGCGGAACTCGCGGAGAAGATAGGCCGCGTGACCGGATATGAGGACTACTCCCTCTTCCTGGACAACAGCGGTGCGGAATCCAACGAGAACGCCGTGAAGCTGGCGTCCTTCCACACCGGCAAGGACCGCGTGATAGCGTTCCACAAGAGTTTCCACGGCCGCACTTCGGGCGCGGTGGCGCTCACCGACAATCCCGCGATAGTCTCCCCTTTCAACGCGAACCACAAGGTCGCTTTCTGCGACCTGAACGACGCCGGAGGGGTGGAGGCCGAGCTCTCCAAGGGCGACGTGGCCGCCGTAATCATCGAGGGCATACAGGGCTGCGGCGGCATCAACCTGCCGTCGGATGCATTCCTGCGCGACCTCGAGGCGCTCTGCAAATGCTATGGCGCCGTGCTGATCCTGGACGAGATCCAGAGCGGCTACGGCCGCACCGGTAAATTCTTCGCCCACCAGTGGGCCGGGATCAGGCCGGACATCATCACCATGGCCAAAGGCATAGCCAACGGCTTCCCCTGCGGCGGAATCCTGATATCCCCGAAGTTCGAGCCCGTCAAGGGAATGCTCGGCACCACCTTCGGAGGCAACTATCTCGCCATGGCCGCTGCGAACGCGACCATCGACATCATCGAGAAGGAAGGCCTGGTGGAGAACGCGCGCAAGGTGGGCGCATACCTCAAGGAGAACATCCCCGCAAGCCCCAGGATCAAGGAGGTCAGGGGCCGCGGACTGATGCTGGGCATCGAATTCAACGAGGACGTCGCCCCCATCAGGAAGGCCCTCCTCTACGACAAGCACATATTCACCGGAGTCGCCGGCAAGACGATGGTGCGCCTGCTCGCACCGCTCTGCCTCTCGATGGAGGAAGCCGGCAGATTCATCAGCGCACTCAAGGAGATACTGTAATGAAGACATTTTTCCACGTTTCCGACATAGGCGACCTTAAGGCCGCCCTCGAAGAAGCGAAGCAGGTAAAGGCCACCCCGTATGCCTGGAAGCATCTGGGCGTGAACAAGACCATAATGCTCGTGTTCTTCAACAGCAGCCTCCGCACCAGGCTCAGCAGCCAGAAGGCGGCGCTCAACCTCGGCATGGATCCCATAGTCCTCAACATAGGCCAGGACAGCTGGAAGCTCGAGACGGAGATGGGCGTGGTGATGGACGGCGACAAGTCCGAGCACCTGCGCGAAGCCATCCCCGTGATGGCCAGCTACTGCGACATCATAGGCGTACGCTCCTTCGCGGGCCTCAAGGACAGGGAATATGACTACAACGAGACCGTGCTGCGCCAGTTCATAGAATACAGCGGCAAGCCGGTGATCAGCCTCGAATCCGCCACGGTGCACCCGTGTCAGGCATTCGCCGACCTGATCACCATCGAAGAATACCGCAAGACGCGCAGGCCCAAGGTGGTGCTCACCTGGGCTCCCCATCCCAGGGCCCTCCCGCAGGCCGTTCCCAACTCCTTCGCGGAATGGATGAACGCGGCGGACGTGGACCTGGTAATCACCCACCCGCACGGCTACGAACTCGATCCGAAGTTCACCGGCGGCGCAGTGGTGGAATACGACCAGATGAAGGCCCTGGAAGGCGCCGACTTCGTGTATGCGAAGAACTGGAGCTGCCCGGGCGTGACCGATCCCTCGCAGTACGGCGCCATCCTCAGCAAGGATATGGGCTGGACCGTGGACGCAAGGCATATGGCAGTGACCAATAATGCATTCTTCATGCACTGCCTGCCGGTGCGCAGGAACATGATTGTTTCGGACGAGGTGATAGACTCGCCCGAGAGCCTCGTGATACCGGAAGCGGCCAACCGCGTGGTCTCCGCGCAGGTCGTGATGAAGAGGATGCTGGAGGACCTGGCGAAATGATGAAGGTGGTCAAGATAGGCGGCAATGTCGTGGACAATCCCGCGATGCTCGAGGCTTTCTGCCGCGATTTCGCGGCGCTCGGGGGTCCGAAGGTGCTGGTCCACGGCGGCGGCGTGATGGCAGGCAGGCTGCAGGAGGCGCTGGGCATCCCGGAGGTCAAGATCCAGGGACGCCGGGTCACCGATGCGGAGACGCTGAAGGTGGTGACCATGGTCTATGCCGGCCTGTGCAACAAGACCATCACCGCGCTCCTCCAGAAGGAGGGTTGCAACGCCATCGGGCTCGCCGGCTGCGACGCATCCGTGATCAAGGCCGAAAAACGCGCTCCGCTGGCCATAGACGGCCGCGAGGTGGACTTCGGCTTCGTGGGGGACGTCTCCCCCGCCTCGGTGGATGCGGACGCCCTGAACGGCCTGGTTTCTCTCGGGCTGGTGCCGGTGATCTGCGCCATCAACCACGACGGGAAAGGCAATCTGCTCAATACCAATGCGGACACGGTGGCGTCAAGCGTCGCCGCCGCGCTGGGGGCGGAACTCATAACCTGTTTCGAAAAACCGGGAGTGCTGCTGGACAGGAACGACGACTCCAGCGTGATCCCGCACATCGACCCGCAGTCGTTCGAAAGGCTGAAGGCCGAGGGCAGGATAGCGGACGGGATGATCCCGAAGCTGGAAAGCGCCTTCAAGGCCCTAGGGCAGGGAGTCGTGAAGGTGACTGTAAAACACGCCGCAGACCTCCTGAAGGACGCCGGCACAACATTGTCATTATGATGGATAAACTCGTTCAGGACTCCCTTTCCCTCCTGCGCCGCATGGTCGCCACTCCTTCGCTTTCATTCGAGGAAGCGGAGGTTTGTTCGCTTATTTCGGCGACTCTGGACGGCTGGGGCGTGGAGCACAGGCGCATAGGCGACAACATCGTGGCCGCCAACCTCTCCGGAGGCGAAGGCGCGCCGGTGCTGGTGATGGACGCCCATATGGACACGGTCCCCGCGGCCGGTTCCTACACGCGCGATCCCTTCGATCCGGGTACGGACGACGACGTGATCTGGGGCCTCGGAAGCAACGACGACGGAGGCAGCGTGGTGTCCATGATCGCGGCCTACCGCCATTTCCTGGACTGCAAGGCACCGGTGAACCTCATCCTCAACCTCTCCTGCGAGGAGGAGCGTTCCGGCCCCGACGGCTCGGCGCTGATCTTCGGTCCCGACGGCCCGTTCGCGAAGGGAGAACTCCCGACGCCGGATTCGGTGATCGTCGGGGAGCCTACCGGGATGAGGGCCGCGACCAGCGAAAGGGGCCTCCTGGTGCTGGACGGCGAGGCTGTGGGAGTGAGCGGCCACGCAGCCCGCGGAGAAGGCGTGAACGCCCTCTACATAGCCCTGGAGGACATCAAGGCGCTAAGGGACCATACCTTCGTGAAGCATTCCCCCGTGATGGGCGACGTGCGGCTCACCGTGACCCAGATCAATGCCGGCACGGCACACAACGTGGTGCCCGACGACTGCCGCTTCGTGGTGGACGTAAGGCCCACCGACAAATACGACAACGCGGAGCTCGCCGAAGAGTTGCAGGCCCTGTGCAAGAGCAGGCTGACCCCGCGCAACCTCAAGAACAAATCATCGGCCACACAGGACGGCTCGCCCCTGCTGGCAGCAGTGCGGAAGCTCGGGATAGAGACCTTCTCCTCCCCCACGACTTCCGACTGGATACGCATCCATCACGATGCTCTGAAGATGGGTCCGGGCGACTCCAGCCGCTCGCACAAGGCGGACGAATACATTCTGGTCTCCGAGATAGAGGAGGCCGTGGCAAAGTACATCGAATTCATAGAGACTTACTATGGCAACACTGTGGAATAAAGGCACCCAGGCCGAAGAGATGGTGGAGAAATTCACCGTCGGCGACGACCGCATCCTCGACCAGAGGCTCGCAAAGTACGACGTGATGGGCTCGAAGGCCCACATCCGGATGCTCGCATCCATAGGACTGCTGGGCGAAGACGAGTACGCAATCCTGGACAAGGGACTCGACGACATCGCGGCAGAAATCGCAGCCGGGACCTTCCGCCTGGAAGACGACGTGGAGGACATCCACTCGCAGGTGGAGATCCTGCTCACCCGCAGGTTCGGGGACATCGGCAAGAAGATCCATTCCGGCCGTTCCCGCAACGACCAGGTCCTGGTGGACATCAAGCTGCTGCTCAGGGACGAGCTGAAGGCGGTGCGCGACGAAGTGCTCGCGCTGTTCCGGAGGCTCCAGGGACTGAGCGAAGAGCACAAGGAGGTCCTGCTCCCGGGCTACACCCACGCGCAGATCGCGATGCCCTCATCCTTCGGGATGTGGTTCGGGGCCTATGCGGAGGCGCTTGCGGACGATATGTACCTGCTCGCGGGAGCCTACAGGATAGCTAACCAGAACCCCCTCGGCTCGGCCGCGGGATACGGCAGTTCATTCCCGCTGGACAGGGAGATGACGACCAGGCTGCTGGGCTTCTCCGACCTCGAGTACAACAGCGTAGCCGCCCAGCTCAGCAGGGGCAGGACGGAAAGGGCCGTTGCAGCCGGCATCGGAGCCATAGCGCTGACACTGAACAAGTTCGCAGCGGACTGCTGCCAGTATATGTGCCCCAATTTCGGCTTCATCAAGTTCCCCGACAGCCTCACCACAGGCTCGAGCATAATGCCGCACAAGAAGAATCCGGACGTCTGGGAGATGGTCAGGGGCAAGTGCAACCGCATACTCTCCGTGGAGAACGAAATCAACCTCCTCTGCATCAACATGCCTCACGGCTACCACCGCGACTACCAGCTGCTCAAGGACATCCTCTTCCCCGCCCTGGACCTGATGCATTCCTGCCTGGAGATCACGGACAGGATGCTCGCGAACATCATCGTGAACACGCACATCCTCGACTCCGGGCTCTACGACTACCTCTTCACGGTGGAGGAGGTGAACAGGCGCACGCTCGCCGGCACCCCGTTCCGCGACGCCTACAGGCAGGTCGGGATAGAGGTGAACGAAGGCCGCTTCAAGTATTCCGGGGGCGACACCCGTTCGCTCAAGGCCTCGGACCTCGGGCACACGCACATAGGCAGCATAGGGAATCTCTGCAACAAGGAAATAGCCGCCAAGATGGAAGCGGCGGCAAACTGGGACTGATTTAACTGACATAGATGAAGAAAGCAAAACTCATTCTCGCCAACGGACGCGTCTTCGAAGGAAAAAGCTTCGGCTATGACGGGCCTTGCGACGGCGAAGTGGTGTTCTCCACCGCGATGGTGGGATACCCCGAAAGCCTCACGGACCCCTCCTACTCCGGACAGATACTCTGCGTAACCTTCCCGCTCATAGGCAATTACGGCATCCCCAAGGATACTCCCGACGAGTGGGGCATCTGCACCCGCTTCGAATCGGAACACATCCACGTGAGGGGTCTGGTGATAGCGCAGTACAGCGAAGAATTCAGCCATTACGATGCGGTGGAGAGCCTTTCCGACTGGCTCAAGAAGGAAAGGATCCCGGGCATCTGCGGCATAGACACCAGGGAACTCACCAAGGTCCTCCGCGAAGAGGGCGCGATGCTCGGAGCCATAGTGGCCGAGGGGCAGGAGCACCCGGCGAAGGACTGGCGGCCGGAAGACGGGGCCTTCCCCGCCCCCGACCCGAACCTGGACA
The DNA here is from genome assembly GCA_902787295.1 of uncultured Bacteroidia bacterium. Taxonomy (GTDB): domain Bacteria; phylum Bacteroidota; class Bacteroidia; order Bacteroidales; family UBA932; genus Cryptobacteroides. The sequence continues at coordinate 18,117 of CADAFW010000008.1, read as the reverse complement.
ACCAGGTCGCGATCGTCAGCTGCAAGGAAATCAAGGAGTACGGCCCCAGGGACGGCAAGACCGTCGTCCTGGTGGACTGCGGCGTGAAGCATCAGATCCTCCGCTGCTTCGTGGAAAGGGGCATACACCTCATCAGGGTGCCCTGGGACTACGATTTCAACAGCCTCGAATGGGACGGGCTCTTCATCTCCAACGGCCCCGGCAACCCCAGCCTCTGCTCCGTGACCGTGGAGCACATACGCGAGGCGATGAAGCGGGAGAAGCCGATATTCGGAATCTGCATGGGCAACCAGCTGCTCGGAATCTCCGCGGGAGCCAGGACCTTCAAGCTCAAATACGGCCACCGCAGCCACAACCAGCCGGTGCGCCTCGCAGGCACGGACAGGTGCTACATCACTTCGCAGAACCACGGATTCGCGATTGACGAGAGCACCCTTCCCGCCGAATGGCAGCCGCTCTTCACCAACATGAACGACGGCACCAACGAGGGCATACGCCACATCAGCCGGCCGTTCTACTCGGCCCAGTTCCATCCGGAGGCATCCAGCGGCCCCACCGACACGGAGTTCCTCTTCGACGAATTCATCTCAAGACTCTAAGCCATGCTCGACAAATCCATAAAGAAAGTCATACTCCTGGGTTCCGGCGCACTCAAGATCGGAGAGGCCGGAGAATTCGACTACAGCGGCTCGCAGGCGCTCAAGGCTCTGCGCGAAGACGGGATAGAGACCATCCTGGTGAATCCCAACATCGCCACGGTGCAGACCTCCAAGGGGGTTGCGGACAGGGTCTATTTCCTCCCCGTCACCCCGGATTTCGTGACAAGGGTGATAGAAAAGGAGCGCCCGCAGGGCATCCTGCTCTCCTTCGGCGGCCAGACCGCGCTCAACTGCGGCGTGAAGCTCTACAAGAGCGGCGTCCTGGAGAAATACGGAGTAAAGGTGCTCGGCACCCCGGTGCAGACCATCATAGACACAGAAGACCGCGAACTGTTCGTGGAGAGGCTCGACGAGATTTCCGTCAAGACCATACGCTCCCACGCCGCCACGAGCCTGGACGAGGCTCTAGCGGCAGCGGCTGAAGTGGGTTATCCCGTGATCGTCCGCGCCGCATACGCGCTCGGCGGACTCGGGTCCGGATTCTGCGACGACGAGGCCCAGCTGCGCGAGGTTGCAGGAAAGGCCTTCTCGTTCTCCCCCCAGGTGCTCGTGGAGAAGTCCCTCCGCGGCTGGAAGGAGATCGAGTACGAGGTGGTGCGCGACGCATCCGACAACTGCATCACCGTCTGCAACATGGAGAATTTCGACCCGCTCGGCATCCACACCGGAGAGAGCATAGTCGTGGCCCCGTCGCAGACGCTCACGAACGACGAATACCATTTCCTCAGGCAGACTTCCATAAACATAGTAAGGCACCTGGGAATCATAGGCGAATGCAACGTGCAGTTCGCGTTCGACCCCGGTTCCGAGGACTACCGCGTGATAGAGGTGAACGCGCGCCTCAGCCGCTCGTCCGCCCTGGCGTCCAAGGCGACCGGCTATCCCCTCGCCTTCATCGCCGCCAAGCTCGGCCTCGGCTACAGGCTCTTCGACCTCAAGAACTCCGTCACCGGGGACACTCCGGCATTCTTCGAGCCGTCCCTGGACTACGTGGTCTGCAAGATCCCGCGCTGGGACCTCACCAAGTTCCGCGGCGTGTCGAGGGAGCTCGGTTCCAGCATGAAGAGCGTGGGCGAAGTGATGGCCATAGGCCGCAACTTCGAGGAGGCCCTGCAGAAGGGTCTCAGGATGATAGGCCAGGGTGCATACGGATTCGTGTGCAACAAGCGGCTCAAGGAGGAGAACCTCGACTACGCGCTCGCCAACCCCACCGACATGCGCATCTTCGCGATTGCGGACGCATTCGAGCAGGGCTACACGGTGCAGCGCATCCAGGAACTCACGCACATCGACAAATGGTTCCTGGACCAGTTGATGAACATAGAGAAGACCTACCGCACGCTCGAGGCCTGCAAGTCGTTCGACGACGTGGACAGGGACCTGATGGAGACGGCGAAGAAGCAGGGCTTCTCCGACCTGCAGATTTCGCGCGTGTTCGGCATCAAGGAGGACAAGGTGCGCGAGCGCAGGCTATCGATGGGCCTCAGGGCATACGTCAAGCAGATAGACACCCTGGCGGCGGAATTCCCCGCCATCACCAACTACCTCTATCTCACCTACAACGGCATAGCGGACGACGTGGAATTCGACAAGGGCGGCAACACCGTCATAGTGCTCGGTTCCGGCGCCTACCGCATAGGCAGTTCGGTGGAGTTCGACTGGTGCTCGGTCAACGCCGTGAAGACGCTCGGGGAATCCGGCTGCAACACCGTGATGATCAACTACAACCCGGAGACCGTCTCCACCGACTACGACATCTGCAACCGCCTCTATTTCGATGAGATCACCCTGGAGAACGTGCTGGAGATATGCTCGCTGGAGAACCCGTACGGCGTCATCGTCAGCGTGGGAGGACAGATCCCGAACAACCTGGCGCTCCCGCTGATGAAGAACGGCATCAACATCCTCGGCACGTCGGCGCTCGACATCGACCGCGCAGAGGACCGCAACAAGTTCTCGTCCATCGTGGACAAGCTCGGCATAGACCAGCCCAAGTGGAAGGAACTCACGACGATGGACGAAGTGGACAGCTTCGTGCAGGAAGTGGGCTTCCCGGTGCTCGTGCGGCCTTCCTACGTACTCTCTGGCGCCGCGATGAACGTCTGCTACAGCCAGGAGGCGCTCGGCAAGTTCCTGGAGATGGCCGTGGAGGTCTCCGCGGAGCATCCGGTGGTCATCAGCTCGTTCATGCAGAGGTGCAAGGAGCTGGAGTTCGACGCCGTCGCCGACCACGGCAAGGTCATCGCGCACGCCATCTCGGAGCACATCGAATACGCCGGAGTCCATTCGGGCGACGCCACCATACAGTTCCCTCCCCAGAAGGTCTATGGCGTCACCGCGGCCAGGATACGCCGCATCGCTTCGGCCATCGCGAAGGAACTCCACATCACCGGACCGTTCAACATCCAGTTCCTCGCCAAGGACAACTACATCAAGGTGATAGAGTGCAACCTCAGGGCGTCGCGCAGCTTCCCCTTCGTTTCCAAGATCTACCAGAAGAATTTCATCGACCTGGCCACCCGCTGCATGCTGGGACAGCATCCGGAGCCCATCAGGCAGGATTACTTCGAGTTGGACTACGTGGGCGTGAAGGCGTCGCAGTTCTCGTTCTCGAGGCTCAACCACGCGGACCCCGTACTCAGCGTGGACATGACCTCCACGGGCGAAGTGGGATGCATAGGCGACAACTTCGACGAGGCCCTGCTCAAGGCGCTGCTGTCCGTCGGACTGCGGATTCCGGAAGGGCCGGTGCTCATCTCCTCGGGTGACGCGCTGCAGAAAGCAGACCTCCTGCCCGCCTGCAAGATGCTGGCTGACAAGGGATATGAGATCTATGCGACAGGCGGTACCCACCGTTACCTCAACGAGAACAACGTGCCCGCGAAACTCGCGCTGTGGCCGAACGAAGAAGGCGCTGGCGGCGAATCCTCGATAGACCTTATCCGGAACCACCGCGTAGGTCTTGTCATCAACATTCCCAAGAACTTCACCCACAAGGAGTTGACGAACGGCTACAAGATGCGCCGCGCTGCCGTGGACTTCAACGTCCCCCTGATCACGAACGCACGTCTCGCCAACGCTTTCATCAAGGCATTCTGCAGATATTCGGCATCCGAGCTCGCGATCAAGGCCTGGGACGAATACGACGCGGACATCCTCTGACGTAGCGGGAATAAAAAACAAGGCCATCGGTTCGATGGCCTTGTTTTTTGCAATCATATCTTCATCACTGTTTCTCCTCGATGAAGACACCGTTCTCCCAATGACCGGGACGCATCACCGGGGCTGACCACATATAGTCGACCTCGACCATGCTCTGGCGGGCCTTGGCGGGTGCGGCAGGAGCGGCAGGAGCGGAATTGACGCTCGGGATGTAGTTGGCCGCATCCCACTGGAGGAACGGATTGAGCTCATCGGTGGCGTCACCCCACTTGTTGCCGGAAATGTCGCCGCTGAGGCACTTCAGACGGTAGATGATCTGCCTGCGGCAGGGAGCATTGAACTGGGGCCCGTGGGAATGCATCACGCAGCTTTCACCGGCATCCGTAGGACGGCAGAAATCGAGCAGAACGGTATTGGCGCCTTCGTAGATGCCCAGTCCCTCGAGGCTCTCGTAGTTGTTGGCGGTGCCGAAGAGATCATTCCAATAGACGTTGGATTGCGTGGTGAGAGGATAGGTGGAAGAAGGATTGGCAGTGAGATAATCCTGGTCCACGTAGATGTCGATATTCCTGTGGAACCCTATGCTGTGATAGAGCTGAAGATTGGACCAGGCGGCCGTGGGATCGGGATAATAGCGATTGTGCGAATACTCGTCGGCGAGCTTTCCAAAGCCGTGGCCGAGCGCTTCGTGGTGTATGAGGCCCTTGAGGTCGGCGTCGCTGGTGCCCCTGCCCATGAACACGATGGAGTGGCCCTTGCCGTAATCCGGAGCCGACGACGAATTGGAATAGGACATATGGCAGGTTCCGGCGTGGCAGCGCTGGTTGGCGATGACCACGATCACGGCCTCCTGCACGAGCGTGTTCGCATCGGTGCCGAGGGCGTATTTAGCGTATTCTTCAGCGGCGGCATAATCACCGGTGGTGTTCGTGGAGTTGGGCGTGAAACTGGTGCTGAACTTCGTTATGGTACCGGAGTTCTCGGCGCCGTTCGAGCCCGTGTTGGTGGCGTAGGTCCTCTGCGGGGATACAGCCTTCACGTACTTGACATTGAAGCGGTCCTTATAATAGATGTACGGCTGTATGTCGAAGAGCGAAGAATAGGCCTTGCGCATCAGGGCGTCGTAGGTTCCGTTCACGAAATCCTCGTTGATGAATCCGTCGCCGAGGAGGATGATGTTGAGCAGGTCTTCCGTTCCCTGCTGGAGGACGACCACCTCGCCGTCATACTCGTACTGGGTGTAATCCGGCGGTTCGATACCGCTGACGTTCCCTTCCTTCTCCCAACCGGAGGAGATCACCACCGAGTGGCAGTAGCCGCCGTGGAGGGTCATGGCGGATGACAGGTTGAGTTCGCTGTAATAGACTCCGTCCGCGCAGGTCACGCTGACGCGCACGACATCCCCGGACTTCAGAGTCACGTCCTTGTTGGACATCATCATGAACGCGGTGAGCGAAGTCTCGGCACTGCCGTATCCGCTCAGGCCAAGGTTCAGGTCCGCGACATAGGAAGTGGAAGGGACCGACTGCCCGCTGCCGTCGGAGAAGTAACTCTGAAGGTAGTTGGTATTGAGGAATACGGAAGCCTTGGAGCCGCTCCTGTAGACATTGAGGGTAATCAGACTGGGGCTGTTGAAAGTCATTCCCGACAGGCTGAAACGCATGCAGGAAGACTGGTCGGCGTCGGAGAAACTGATGGTCGGATGAGTGCTGCCGGACTGGAAACTGCTGGTCTGGACCCTCATTGTCTGGAAGTTCCCGAGGTGGGCCATAGGGGCGGATTTGGACTGCACCTGGTTCTTGTAGGAGAACGTGATGTATGAAATGTCGCCGGTTATGCGGTCGCCCGGATAGTAGATAAGGAAAGGAGTGTAATTGAAACTTCCGTTCGTAGTCCTGTTGAACGTCACTGAAGAACCGCTGGCGGTGGCTGTGTACGTAGCGGCATTGGCGGAGAGGCCACCGGACACGACGGACACCACGTCACCGGTCTTCCAACTGGTGTACATCCTGCCGCCGGTGTATTCCAGCGTGGTTTTCGTCTCAGGCTCGGGCAGGACGCAGGTGATGGTTTCAGGCCACTCGTCCTTGATGCCGTCGTTGGTCTCTTCGACCGTGATGTCCAGAGAACAGCCGGCGATCAGGAAAGCGGCAGCGGATGCCGCAAGGATACTCAACTTTCTCATGGCCTTTCGATTTCTTCGCCGTCATAGAGTCCGTCATTTTCTCCGGATGCGCAGACCAGGGCGTTCCAGGAGACGGCGATCACCTGGATGGAGGGAGCTGCGTAGGAGAATTCTTTTTCTTCGATCATCATTTGAAAAAATCAATATCGGACAGGATTCCGGTAAGCTGGTCGTTCTCTATCAGGAATCCGTCGTGTCCAAAGATAGAATTAATTTCCCAATATTCCGCAAACGGGATGGCCTCGGCTGCTGCGCGGCAGCGGTCCGGAGGGAACAGGACGTCGCTCGTGATGCAGATGACATAGCACTTGGCCTCGATGGTGGCCAGCGCAGCGGCTACGCCTCCCCTGCCCCTTCCGACGTTCATGCTGTCCAGTGCGAGGGAAAGATAGTAATAGCTATAGGCGTCGAAAGCGCGCCTGACGAGCTTGACGCCCTGGTAGCGCTGATACGAGGCAGCGCGGTCGGCGAAGATGGTGTCCTCTTCCTGCTCGGCCTGGGTGAGGTTGTAGCCGTCGAAGGTCCTGTAGGAGATGAGGGCGATGGAGCGGGCGCATTCCAGGCCCGCACGGCCTCCGTCCAGGCTGGCGGCTTCCCCGAAGCTCTGGTCGGCGAGGAGCGCGAGGCGCTGGGACTCGTTGAAGGCGGTCAGGAACGGGGCCACCCTCACGTCAGTCGCAAGGAACACGGCGCGCTCTATCACGGACGGCTCCATCACGGCCCATTCGACCGCCTGGAAGCCTCCGATGGACGGTCCGATAAGGAGGTCTATCTTATTGATGCCGAGATGCTTGCGTACAAGTATGTCGGCAGCGGTTATGTCCCTGACGGTGGTCCTGGGGAAAGAGAGGAAATACGGGCGCCCCGTGGACGGGTCGATGCTTGCCGGACCGCACTCCCCGTAAGGAGAGCACAGCATCGCGGCGCACACGACGTAATATTTCTCCGGATCGATGAGTTTCCCCGCCCCTACCATCTGCGGCCACCAGTCCTCCGGATTGGAATTGCCTGTGAGCGCATGGCATATCCATACCACCTTCTCTCCGGGAGTGTAATCCCTGTCGGAAGTGTGGTAAACGATGCGGATGCCCTCCAGTTTTTTCCCGCACTCGAAGGTGAAAGGTTCACCGGCCGTCAGGACATGGCGTCTCATTTCCGAACGTCTTTATGGTCTTCGTCAAAGGCGGCCATCCTTTCGTCAAGCACGTCGTAGAGTTCTTCGCGCATACGGCTTACGCAGGCGCGCACCCCGTTCCGGTGGCTTCCGGTGGTGGAGAGGCTGATGCTGCTGACCCCGTAGTACATCAGTTCGAGCACGAGCTGCTCGCTGCTGAGGGAGCCGTAGCCGAGGGTGAAGAAGAAACCGTCGCCGACCTTGCGGGTGACATCCCTGTCATAGACGACGCTGAAACCGTGACGGCAGAAGATATCCTTCATCCTGGCGGCCCTGCGCTCATATTCGCGGGTATCCTCGACGAAGTTGATGGCGCCGTCGCAGGCAAGGTTGAGCATCTCCGCATACGCATACTGCGTGGTGGCGGTGCAGCCGCTGGTGATCATATAGAGGATGGAGGCCGTGAGGGTCACGCCGAACACGCCTTCGTCCAGATAGCGCTCGGCAAGGGCCGGGTATTTGCGCTTGAACAGGGCGTCGCTGACGCACGCGAGCGCAATCCGCTGGCCGGCATAGCTGAAGATCTTGGATGCGGACAGGAAAAGCATGTAATTGTCCGTATAGCGGGCAACCGTGGGCAGGAACGGAGGCACGAAGGGGTGCCCGAGGTCCCGGCGGTAGTCCATGCAGAAATATGCGAGGTCCTCCATCACCACCACGTCGTATTTTGTCGCGAGCTTGCCCACGACTTCGAGCTCATCCTCTTCCAGGCAGATCCACGCGGGATTGTTGGGGTTGGAATAGACTATGGCGGCGATGTCGCCGGCGGCGAGTTCCTCCTCCAGCTTCGCGCGGAGCTTGTCGGCGCCGCGGTAAGGGAAGATGTCGAATTCGCGCCAGCCTATCCCGAGCACGCGGAGCTGGGACTTCTGGATGGGGAAGCCGGGGTCGATGAAGAGGACCTTGTCCTTGCCGGGGATGCGCTGCGTACACGCGATGAAGGCACCGAACGAGCCCGCCACCGAACCTGTAGTAGGAATGCAGCCGATGGGGTCTATGTCGATGTCAATGAATGCCTTGATAAAACGCGATGCCGCAGTCTTGAGCTCTGCGACACCCGCGGCGGCGGGATACTGCGAGCCGATTCCGCTGTCCAGCGCGCGCTTCTCGGCCTCTATGCCGTAGCGGTTCATCGGAAGGCCCGGGGAGCCCTGGTCCATGCGGACGAAGGGGATGCCGGTCTTCTGCTCGAGGTACTGGGCCACCAGCAGGACTTCCCCGATGGTGGCCTTCGAAAGGTCGGCTACGTGCTGCTCGTGGCAGGCCTGCGCGACCAGTTCTTCACTGAAAATCTTCATATCCTAAAGTACAAGGCACCATCCGTGGACATCCTCGACTATGCCGTCCTGGATGCCGCGGATATGGTCGTAAAGCTTGCGGCTGGTCTTGCCGCATTCGTCTCCCGAAGGAACGTTCCAGGTCTTGGTGACGACGTCGCTCTCGAGCGCCGGCTTGTCGGAGACGGACTTGATGGGCGATATGACCACTGCCGTTCCGCAGGCGTTGATCTCGTCGAACTCGGCGAGTTCTTCGACCGGCACTATCCTCTTCTCCACGGTGAGTCCGAGGTCACGGGCGACCTGCTGGAGGGACTTGTTGGTGATGGAAGGGAGCACGGAGTCGGAGAGCGGGGTAATGTATTTGTCGCCCTTGATGCCGATGAAGTTGGAGGAGCCGAACTCGTCGATCTTGGTCTTGGTGGCCGGATCGAGGAAGAGAAGTTCCTGATAGCCAAGCTGATGCGCCATCACGTAAGGATAGAGCGAAGTCGCGTAGTTGGCGGAGAGCTTGAAGGCTCCGGTGCCGTTCGGGGCGGCGCGGTCGTAGTTGCGGGAGATCACCGCGGTTCCCGGGGCGAGGAATTTACCGCCGGTGTAGGTGCCCACGGGCGTGCACATCACACAGAACATCACGTCCTTGGAAGGCTCGATGTTGATGAGCGGGTTGACGCCGAGCAGCACCGGGCGTATGTACATCGAAGAACCGTAGCCGTACGGCGGGAGATAGTCGATGTTCTCCTCCACGCACTTGACGCAGGCCTCGGTGAACATCTCCACCGAAGGGGCGGGCATGCCGATGCGGGCCGCGCTGCGCTGGAGGCGCAGGGCGTTCTCGTCCGGGCGGAAGAGGCGCACCTTGCCGTCCTTGCCGCGGAAGGCCTTGAGGCCCTCGAAAGCGGAGTTGCCGTAGTGGAATATGCCTCCGAATACGCTGAAGGTGAAGTTGAAATCATCGGATATCCTGAGCGGGGACCATTCGCCCTTGTCGCTGTCGTAAAGGCTCACGACTATGCCCTTGGTCTGCCTGGGTTTGAAAGAGAGATTGCCCCAGTCGAGGGCTTCGTTCACTAACTGTACTGCCATAATGATATTGTCTGTTTATTCGTTCGACTTAAATGTGCGCAGCCACCCAGTCTCCGACTTCGGAGGTGGAGTATGCCTTGCCGCCATCGGCCAGGTCCTCGGTCACGACGCCCGCGTCTATGCTGGCGGCGACCGCCTTGCGTATGGCCTTGCCCTCCTCCATCATTCCGAACGCATACTCGAAGAGCATCGCGGCGGAGAGGATGGTGGCGAGAGGGTTGGCTATGTTCTTGCCCGCGGCCTGCGGATAGGAGCCGTGGATGGGCTCGAATACGCCGGTACGCTCGCCGATGGATGCGGAAGCGAGCAGGCCCATGGAACCGGACACGCAGCTGGCCTCGTCGGTGAGGATGTCGCCGAAGGTGTTCTCGGTCACGAGGACGTCGAAGAACTTGGGACCGGTGATGAGCTTCATCGCGGCATTGTCCACGTACATATAATCAGTGGTGACCTCGGGATACTTGGGAGCCATCTCCTGGGCGATCTGCCTCCAGAGACGGGAAGATTCGAGGACGTTGGCCTTGTCCACCACGGTCAGGTGCTTGCGGCGCAGCATGGCGATCTCGTATGCCTGCTTCAGGATGCGCTCCACCTCGAAGCGGTGGTAGAGGTTGGTGTCGAATGCGGTGTCGCCGCCGTCGCGCCTGCCCTTCTCGCCGAAGTACATACCGCCGGTGAGCTCACGGACGCAGACGAAGTCGGCACCGTCCACGAGTTCCTCCTTGAGGGGGCTCTTGTGCACGAGGGACTTGAAGGTCTCCACCGGGCGGAGGTTGGCATAGAGGCCGAGCTGCTTGCGCATTGCGAGCAGGCCCTGCTCCGGGCGCACCTTGGCGGTGGGGTCGTTGTCGTACTTGGGGTCGCCGACGGCTCCGAAGAGCACCGCGTCGGCTTCCAGGCAGGCCTTGAAGGTCTCCTCCGGGAAGGCGGACCCCGTCCTGTCTATCGCACACGCGCCCACATAGGCAAAAGTATATTCGACTTCGTGGCCGAACTTCGCGCAGACCGCGTCAATCGCCTTGACCGCCTGTGCGACCACCTCGGGACCTATTCCGTCACCGGGCAGCTGGGCTATCTTCAATTTCATTTCCTGTTGTTTATATCCTTGTTTTCAATGAGATTCAACATTTTGAACGTCGCCTTGATGGCGGCTTCGGTCTGGTCCGCGTCGAGACCCCTGGTGCGGATCTCGCTGCCTTCCCAGTCCCAGGTGATCACCGTCTGCACCAAAGCGTCGGTGCGGCCTCCCGGAGGGATGCTGACCGAATAGTCGGTGAGGACGGGGTGTTTCTTGCCGAGTCGGTCGTAGACCTTCCAGAGGGCCTTCATGAAGGCGTCGTACTGGCCGGCGCCGGAGGACACCTCCTCATATTCGGTACCGTCGATGCTTATCCTGAGGGTCGCCACGGGCCTCATTCCGCGGGCGAGCTGCAGGGAGTAGTTGACTACCTTGATGGTGTCCGTCCCGCGGGCGAATTCGCCCTTCAGCACGTCCGAGATGATGAACGGGAGGTCTTCCGTGGTCACGCTCTCCTTCCTGTCGCCCAGCTCGACCACACGCGCGGTAACGAGCCGTATCTGCTCGGGAGTGAGCTTGATCCCGAGTTCCTCCAGGTTCTTGCTGATATTGGCCTTGCCGCTGGTCTTGCCGAGGGCGTACTTGCGCACGCGGCCGAAGCGCTCCGGCAGGAGGGGGTTCACGTAGAGCCCGCCCTTGGAATCGCCGTCGGCGTGGACGCCGGCGCTCTGGGTGAACACGGCCTCCCCCACCACGGGTTTGTTGGCAGGAATCCTGATTCCGGAAATGCTGGCCACGTACTGGCAGACGTGGGTGAGGTTGCTCTCATCCACGGAATTGCCCGCGTGCAGATGGTCGTTGAGCACGCCCACGAGGCTGGCGACGGGGGTGTTGCCCGTCCTCTCGCCGAGGCCGTTGACGGTGACGTGCACGCCCGCGGCGCCGGCCTTGACGGCAGCTGCGGTGTTCGCGACCGAAAGGTCGTAATCGTTATGTCCGTGGAAGTCGAAATGGATGTCCGGCCAGCGCCCGGTCATCAGGCTGAAGAGGGTGAACGTCTGGTCGGGGTCGAGCACGCCGAGCGTATCCGGCAGCATAAACCTGCGTATGCCGGCGTCCTTCAGCGCGTCCACCATGCCGAAAACGTATTCCGGGGACTGCTGTATGCCGTTGCTCCAGTCCTCGAGGTAGAGATTGACCTCGAGCCCCCTGGCGCGGGCGATCGCGACGTTCTCGCGTATGTCGGCCCAGTGCTCTTCGGGAGTCTTGCGGAGCTGCGCGGTGACGTGGCGCAGGGAACCCTTGGCGAGCAGGTTCATCACCTTGCCCCCGGCACCGGCGATCCAGTCCACGGAGCGGCCGCCGTCCACGAAGCCCAGGGCCTCCACGCGGTCTATGCAGCCGGCTTCGGATGCCCAGGCGCATATCTTGCGGAAGGCTTCGCGCTCCCCTTCCGAGACCCTTGCGGACACGGCCTCTATGCGGTTGACCTTCAAGTCATTGAGAAGAAGTTTCGCGATGGAGAGCTTCTCCTCGTCGTTGAAGGACACGCCGGCGGTCTGCTCCCCGTCCCGGAGAGTAGTGTCCATGATCTCGATCCATTTGGCTTCCAGCGGCATCAGTCTTTCCTTTTTTGCTCGAACGCCTCGATCTTCGCCTTCTGCTCGAGAAGGTAGTCGATGTCGTCGAGGGCGTTGAGCAGACAATATTTCTTGTATCCGTTGAGTTCGAATCGCTCGCTCTTTCCGGTGGCGAGGTTGGTGACGGTCTGGGCCGGCACGTCCACCCTCACTTTCAGGTCCGGATCGGCGGCTATGCCGGCGAACAGTTCGGCGAGGAATCCTTCGGAGACCACCACCGGAAGCACGAAGTTATTGAGCTCGTTGTTCTTGTGGATGTCGGCGAAGAAACTGGAGATGACCACCCTGAATCCGTAGCCCGCGATGGCCCAGGCGGCGTGCTCGCGGCTGGAGCCGGAGCCGAAGTTCTTGCCCGCCACGAGTATCTGGCGGTTACCCTCCGAGGGCTTCACGCCGAATGCCGGTGTGTTGAGCACGAAGTTCTCCCTCGGCTTGCCGTCCTTGTCGAAGCGCCAGTCCCTGAAGAGGTTGTCACCGAAGAACTTCTCGTCCCTGGTGGTGGCCTTCAGGAAGCGCGCGGGGATGATCTGGTCCGTGTCCACGTTCTCGAGCGGAAGCGGCACGCAGGTGCTTTCTATGATGTCGAATTTCTGTTTCATAGCAATTCTCTTGGATCGGTGACGACTCCCGTGACGGCTGCGGCCGCGGCGGTGAGGGGGCTTGCCAGCATGGTGCGGGAACCCGGGCCCTGGCGGCCCTCGAAGTTACGGTTGCTGGTGGAGACGCTGTATTTGCCGGCGGGAATCTTGTCGTCGTTCATCGCGAGGCAGGCGGAGCAGCCGGGCTGGCGTACCTACCTTGTCCAGGCCCTCTTCCTCTATCTGGCGGCGTACGGCCCAGGATCCGGGGACGAGCCAGGCGGTCACTCCGTCGGCCTTCTTCTTCCCGCGGACGATGGATGCGAACGCGCGGAAGTCCTCTATGCGTCCGTTGGTGCAGGCGCCTAGGAAGACGTAGTCAACCTTGTGCCCGAGCAGTTTCTGCCCTGCGCTGAAGCCCATATAGTCGAGGGACTTCTGCGCGGCGCCGGCGGGGATGCTTCCGTCCACGGGCATGCCCATTCCGGGATTGGTGCCATAGGTGATCATCGGCGGAATTTCTGCCGCGTCGAAGACCAGTTCCTTGTCGAAGACGGCGTCGTCCCCGCTGCGGAGGGTCTTCCAGTAAGCGACCGCCTTGTCCCAGGCCTCTCCCTTCGGTGCATATTCGCGGCCCTTGAGATATTCGAAGGTGGTCTCGTCAGGAGCCACGAAGCCGCCGCGCGCGCCCATCTCTATGGAAAGGTTGCACAGGGTCAGCCTGCCCTCCATCGAGAGGCTGCGTACGGCTGAACCGCGGTATTCCACGAAATAGCCGGTGGCGCCGCTGGTGGTCAGTTTCATCATCAGCCAGAGGGCGACGTCCTTTGCCGTGACGCCCGGACCGAGCTTGCCTTCCACCCTGATGCTCATGGACTTGGGCTTCTGCTGGAGGATGCACTGCGAGGCGAGGACCATCTCCACTTCGCTGGTACCGATACCGAATGCGACCGCGCCCATCGCTCCGTGCGTGGAGGTGTGCGAGTCGCCGCAGACAATGGTCATTCCCGGCAGGCTGAGGCCTTTCTCGGGTCCCACCACGTGGATGATGCCGTTGTCCGGGTCCATCATCCCGTAATGGGTGAGGCCGAACTCCCTGGCATTGCGCTCGAGGGCGTCCACCTGTGCCTTGGAAACAGGGTCTTCGATGGGCTTGTCCTGGTCGTGGGTCGGAGTATTGTGGTCCGGCATGCAGAAGATGCGCTCCGGACGGAGGCACTTGACTCCCCTCGCCCTGAGGCCGTCGAAGGCCTGCGGGCTGGTGACCTCGTGGCAGTAGAGCCTGTCTATGTAGAGCTGGGTCGGGCCGTCCTCGATCATGGAGACGACGTGCGAATCCCAGATCTTGTCGAAAAGAGTGTTCATCTACGCCTTCTTGAATTTGTTGATGCAGTCTATGTAGGCCTCGACGGAAGCGGTGACGATGTCGGTGTCGGCACCGAAGCCGAAATACACGTGGCCGTCGTGCTCCACCTGCATGTGCACCTTGCCCACGTCATCGGAGCCCTTGGTTATGTTCTGGATGGTGAATTCCTTGATGGTCATGTGGCGCTTGATGATGCCCTTGAGCGCGTTGATGGCCGCGTCCACGGGGCCGTTGCCCTTGGCGGCAGCCTCGAACTTCTCGCCGGCGATGTCAAGGCCGATGCTGGCGACGGGCTGGAGTCCCCTTCCGCTGGTGACCTGCAGATAGTCGAGCTTGACGTGCGCCTCCTCGGCGTGCTCGGCACCGGCCAGCAGGAGAAGGTCGTCGTCGGTGATGCTCTTCTTCTGGTCGGCGAGCTTGAGGAACTTCTGGTAGAAATTGTCGAGCTTCTCGTCGGACATCTTGATTCCGAGCACCTCGAGCCTGTACTTGAGCGCCGCGTGGCCGCTGCGGGCGGTGAGGATGATGCTGCTGTCGTCTATGCCCACGTCCTTGGGGTTGATGATCTCGTAGGTGCTGGCCTCCTTGAGCACGCCATCCTGGTGGATGCCGGAGGAATGCGCGAACGCATTGCGGCCGACGATGGCCTTGTTGGCCTGCACGGGCATGTTCATCAGGCTGGACACCATGCGGCTCACCGGAGTGATCTTGGTGGTGTTGATGTTGGTCTCGAGAGGCACGTCGGAATGGCACTTGAGAATCATGGCGATCTCCTCGAGCGCGGTGTTGCCCGCACGCTCGCCCACGCCGTTGATGGTGACCTCGCACTGGCGGGCGCCGTTCAGGAGGCCGGCCATGGTATTGGCGGTGGCCATGCCGAGGTCGTTGTGGCAATGGGTGGAGATGATAGCCTTGTCTATGCCGTCCACGTGATCCACCAGATACTTGATCTTCGCGCCATATTCGGCGGGGAGGCAGTAACCGGTGGTGTCTGGGATGTTCACCACGGTAGCGCCGGCCTTGATGACGGCCTCCACCACGCGGGCGAGGAACTCGTTGTCCGTGCGTCCGGCATCCTCGGCGTAGAATTCCACCTCGTCCACCAGGTTGCGGGCATAGGTGACCGCCCTGACGGCGCGCTCTATGATCTCCTCGCGAGTGCTGTTGAACTTGTACTTGATGTGGGAGTCGGAAGTTCCGATTCCGGTGTGTATCCTCTTGTGCTTGGCGTACTTGAGGGATTCCGCAGCGCAGTCGATGTCCTTCTGCACGGCCCTGGAGAGGGCGCAGATGGTGGGCCAGGTCACGGCCTTGGAGATCTCCACCACGGAATTGAAGTCACCCGGGCTGGAGATGGGGAATCCAGCCTCGATGACGTCCACACCGAGTTCCTCGAGGGCCTTGGCCACCTGGATCTTCTCGACCGTGTTGAGCTGGCATCCGGGCACCTGTTCCCCGTCGCGCAGGGTGGTGTCGAAAATGTATATCCTCTTGTTCTCCATACTATTTGTTGTTTTCGGGACGGAGCGCGCGCACGGTGACGGCGGTGCGCCACATTTCACTTTCGCGGAGCGCCTTGAGTTCCTTCTCGAGGCCCTCGCGGTAGTCCGGCTTGCTGTTGCTGTCTATGGAAATCTGGGCCTCGTGCCCGCATTTGACGCTGTCGTAGAGCTTCTGCATCACGGGCTTGATGGCATCGTGGAACGGTCCCATCCAGTCCAGGGCGCCGCGCTGGGCGGTGGTGCTGCAGTTGGCGTACATCCAGTCCATACCCTTTGCTGCGAAGAGCGGCATCAGGGACTGGGTGAGTTCCTCGACGGTCTCGTTGAAGGCCTCGCTCGGAGAGTGGCCGTTCTCGCGGAGCACCTCGTACTGCGCGCTGAGCAGGCCCTGGATGGCTCCCATCAGGGAACCGCGCTCGCCGGTGAGGTCGGAAGTGGCCTCGCGCTGGAAGGTGGTCTCGAAGAGGTAGCCGGAGCCTATGCCGATGCCGAGGGCGAGGGTCGTATCCATCGCCTTGCCGGTGTAGTCCTGGTAGACGGCGAAGGAAGAGTTGATTCCGCGGCCCTCGAGGTAGAGGGAGCGCACGGTGGCGCCGGAACCCTTGGGTGCGACCATTATGACGTCGATGTCCTTGGGCGGGACGCAGCCGGTGCGGTCGTTCCAGGTTATGGCGAATCCGTGGGAGAAATAGAGGGTCTTGCCGGTGGTGAGGTGGGGCTTGATGACGGGCCACACGGACATCACCGCAGCGTCGGAAAGCAGGCAGAGGATGATGTCTCCCCTCTCCGCTGCCTCTTCTATGCCGAAGAGGGTCTCGCCGGGCACCCAGCCGTCGGCTATCGCCTTCTGATAGGTCTTGCCCTGGCGCTGGCCTATGATGACGTCGAAACCGTTGTCGCGGAGGTTGAGGGCCTGTCCGGGACCCTGGACGCCGTATCCGAGGACGGCTATCTTCTTGCCTTCAAGTACTTCACGTGCGTGGTCGAGAGTGAATTCTTCGCGTGTGACCACGTTCTCTTCTACTCCGCCGAAATTCATTTTTGCCATAGTCTATCTGTTTTTTATTTGTTGTTCCTTTCCTTGAGAAACAGGGCCATCTTGTCGTGCTCGGATGCGGCCACTTCGTCCGAAACGAAGTAGAACGCCTTGAGCACGTCCACCTTCTTCTCTATGAACTTCACCACCTGTGCGGCGAGTTCGGGAGTGGTGTTGACCCTGAATGTGAAATGGTGTATGCCCGGGAACTCCGACGGGAACACCGTCAGGCTCTCGATATTTATGTTGCGCCTCGTGAATATGCTGGAGATCGAGGTCAGGAGTCCGACCTGGTTCTCGGAGTACACGGAGATCACGTACAGTTCATTCTGCGTCATGGTACCATTCGTCTTTGTTCAACATTATCTCGTCCACGCGCTTTCCGGGAGGGATCATGGGATAGACCATCTCGTTCCCGTTCACGTGTACGTCCAGGAGATACGGTTCCTTGGAGTCGAGCATCTCGCGCACCGCCTCGTCCAGGAACTCGCGGTCCTCCACCATGCGGTAGCGTATCCCGTAGGCCCTTGCGATGAGGCAGTACTCCGGATTGAGCATACGGGTCTGAGAGTAGCGCTCCCCGAAGAAGAGTTCCTGCCACTGGCGGACGTTGCCCAGCCAGTTGTTGTTCAGCATCACTATCTTGACGGCCACGCGCTCCTGCATTATGGTGCCGAATTCCTGCACCGTCATCTGCAGGCCGCCGTCGCCCACGAAGAGTACGACGTTGCGGCCGGGAGCGCCGATCTTGGCACCGATGGCCGCCGGGAGGCCGAATCCCATGGTTCCGAGGCCGCCCGAGGAGATGAAGCTGCGGGAGTTCTCGAAACGGGAATACCTGGCCGCGGTCATCTGGTTCTGGCCGACGTCGGTCACCACAATGGCGCCGGAGAGCGACGCCTCGGCCACCTTGGCCACGACCTCGCCCATGTTGATGCTGCCGGATTCCGGACGCACCTCGGGCGCGACCACTTTCTCGTCCTCCACCCTCTCGTAGTTGCGGGCGGAGAAGGTCCAGTCGTCGTGGAAGGAGAAGCGCATCCGTTCGGTGATGGCGGCAAGGACCTGCCTTGCGTCACCGTTGATGCCCACGTCCACGTGGATGACCTTGTTTATCTCGCTGGGATCGATGTCGATATGGATCTTGCGGGCCTGGGAGGCATAGTCGGCTATCCTGCCGGTGACCCTGTCGTCGAAGCGCATTCCCACCGCGATCAGGAGGTCGCAGCGCTGCGTCATCATATTGGGGGCGACGTTGCCGTGCATGCCGGCCATTCCGATATAATAAGGGAAGTCGGAAGGCAGGGCGCTGAGGCCCAGGAGCGTGCTGGTGGCGGGGATGCCGCCCTTCTTGAGGAAGGCCTTGAGCTGCTCCTCGGCGTGCGAAAGGATGATGCCCTGGCCGAAGATCACGAGCGGGCGTTCGGCTTCGTC
>CADAFW010000007.1 GCA_902787295.1 uncultured Bacteroidia bacterium | reverse complement strand
CTGAGGATCATTCCGCGGCAGAGCCACTCCTCGAAGAACGGGGCGAAGATGCAGACGCAGATGAAGTTGACCCACAAGGTGCCGTTGGTCATGGACTCCAGGACATCCTTGAGCCAGTCGGGCATCTCCGGAAGGAAAGAGCCTGCAGCTTCCGCCACCACTCCCGTGGCCACGGTGCCCAGTATCACGAGCAGCACGCAAAGCGCGCCTCCGAGCGGGCTGAAATGGCCGTTGTCCAGCCTGTATCCCTTCTGGTTGAGGCCGGCCCTGCCGCTCATCACGCTCGCCGCAATCATCGGCGGGATGAACATCACGGGGTAGGAGACCAGCGTGGAATATTCCATTCCCGCCTCGGTCCCCATGAACTTGACCATCAACAGCGACAGGAGGTTGCCGACCAGGGCGCCTACGAGCAGCCAGAGGAGGAGGCTGAACATGCCGCCCACGCCGGGGACATAATAGGTGAACTTGCTGAGGAAGCCGTAGTTGCGTACTTTGCGTCTCATAGTATCCAGGATTGGTTTCTAATAGAGAGGTGAGGGATAGATGCCGTTCTCCACGAGTTCGGCGAACTTGGCCACGACGCCCGGGCGGTCCTCCTTGAAGGTCACTCCGAACCAGTGGGAAGGGGTCGCGAGCACGTCGCACTTGCCTATGCCGCCCTTGATCATCACGTCTATTGCATAGGGGATGTAGAATTCCTTCTTGAGTTCGTTGATGTTATGCTCGAGGAAATCCTCGAAGATTGCGGCGCTCTTCTCGAAGTAGTCCGGGGTGAAGCACCACATGTTCATCGAGCAGAGGTCCTTGCCCTTGAGCGGCACGTGCTCGCCGGTGACGTTGTTGTCGCCCCGGATGACGCCGTCTTCCTCCATCATCACGTTATGATGCTCCACGACGTCGGAAAGATGCAGATCCTCGTCGTAATGGCAGATGCCGCGGGATACGCCGCCGGACTCGCTGAGGGTATTGTCCAGCTCGAATCCGACGATGGCATACACGCCCTCGGAGCCCTCGTGGGCCCTGCACCAGTCGGCTGCGATGCGGAAGGAATCCCTGCCGTAGAAGTCGTCCCCGTTGATGACCACGAACGGCTCATTGATGACGTCCTTGGCCATCAGAACTGCGTGGGCGGTGCCCCAGGGCTTCTGGCGCTCGGGGTTGAGCGTGAAGCGCCTCGGGATCTTGGTGAGCTCCTGGGTCACGAAGACGAATTCGAGCGGCTCGCCGTCGGTGCACTTGACGTTGCTGTATTTGCGGGCGACCGTCTCCTTGAACTGGTCCAGGAAATACTCGCGGACGATATAGACCACCTTGCCGAATCCGGCCTGGACTGCGTCGTAGATAGAATAATCGATTATGGTTTCTTCGTGGGGGCCGAGTCCGTCCATCTGCTTGAGGCCCCCGTAACGGCTGCCCATTCCGGCAGCGAGAACGAGAAGTACAGGTTTCATTCCAGTGTTATGTTGTTTTCGGCAAATTTAGTTAATTTTGTACAAATCTGATATGGGAAAGTTCAAAGACATATGGGACCGCGACAAGGACGGAAGCAACCACGGCCAGCGGTCCTTCATACGCTACGCGATCGTGGCTACGGTTGTTTTCGCGGTGTTCCTCCTCGTGAAGAAGGACAGCGTGATCCGCTGGGTCCAGGCCGGTTTCACCCTCCGCAGGCAGGAGCAGCAGATGGAAATGTACAGGAAGCAGAATGCCGAACTGGACAAGACCATAGATATGATGTCCACGGACCGCGACACCCTGGAAAAGTATGCCCGGGAAACCTTCGGCTTTGCCGAGCCGGGCGATGACGTGTATATCACTGAATAGGCATGCTGGTAGTTCTGGAAGGCCTGGACGGGGCGGGGAAGTCCACCCAGGTCAAGAAGCTCAGGGAGTATCTGGAGAGCGTCTCCAAGTCCCTGGAATACATACACTTCCCACGGTACGACGCACCCGTGTACGGCGAGCTCATAGGCAAGTTCCTGCGGGGCGGTTTCGGCAGCGTGGACGAGGTCCATCCCCAGCTGGTGGCCCTCCTCTATGCCGGTGACCGTCACGATGCCGCCGCTCACATACGCGAGGTGCTGGACGCCGGCGGCACCGTGCTGCTGGACCGTTATGTCTATTCCAACATCGCCTACCAGTGCGCCAAAGCCGCTTCCGAGGAGGAGGCCGAAGCGCTCAGGCAGTGGATCTTCGACATGGAGTACGGCTCCTTCGGCATCCCGAGGCCGGATCTCAACATTTTCCTGGACGTGCCGCTGTCGTTCGTGGAGGCCAGCCTTTCGCAGGACCGCGAGGGCGGTGACCGCGACTATCTGCACGGATCCCGCGACATCCACGAGGCGAGCATGCTCTTCCAGAAGAAGGTGCGCGAGATGTATGTGCGCCAGGCCGCGCTGGACCCGGATTTCATCACCGTGGACTGCTCGGACGCCCGTGGCGCGATGCTTCCGCCGGAAGATATATTCCTGAAAGTCAAATCAGTAGTCGACGTCCATGCGCTTCGTTAGGAAACTCTGTGCCTGGCTGCTCGGCAGCGTGCTCTTCGTCGCCGGTTTCCTCAAGCTGATGGATCCGGTGGGCGCCGGGCTCGTCGTGGCCGAGTATTTCAAGTTCTTCGGACTCGGGTTCATGGAGCCCGCCTCCAAGGCCCTGGGCATCTTCATGGCCCTGTTCGAGACCATCCTCGGCGCCGCCGTCATCACAGGCGTATGGCGCAGGACCGTCGCGGTCGTGAGCGGCGCGACGCTGGCGTGCTTCACCATCCTGACCGCCATCCTGCTCATCTTCAACCCGGCGATGGACTGCGGCTGCTTCGGCGAGGCCGTCCATCTCACTCATCTTCAGAGCTTTATCAAGAACCTTGTGCTCTGCCTCTTATGGGTGGGGGCGTACATCCCGTTCTCCAAGCTCCTGCCCACACCCAAGGTCAAATATGTCGGATTCGGAATCGCTTCCGTCTCGGTGCTGCTGTTCGCGCTGTGGAGCATCCTGTCCGTCCCGATGATAGATTTCACCCCCATGAAGCCAGGCGCGGAGCTGCTGCAGGAGGATTATTACCCCGATGCCCAGGTGCTTTCCTTCAGTGATGCCGACGGCAATTATGCCGATTCGCTCGCCGTGCGCGGGAAGGTGATGGTGGTGTCTTCGTACGACCCGCTCAAGCTGGACAAGGGCACTTGCGACAGGCTGGCGGAATTCATCGGGGATGCGCAGGCGCTGGGCTTCCAGCCGCTCGTGCTGGCTGCCACTACTCCCGACGAGATCAACGGGCTGGCGGCCGACCCGGGGCTGCTCACCAATCTCTATTTCGCCGACAGGAAGACCCTGATGACCTTCAACCGCTCCAACGGAGGTGTGACCTATGTGGACGGTGCGACTATAGTGCGCAAATGGGCGTCCCGCTCGCTCCCGGACAAGGATACGCTCCGCTGGCTTGCGGAAGCGGATTCCACCGAGGCGCTGGTGGATGGCGAGCAGAAGTCCCGCCTCCGGGTGCAGGCCTTCCTGCTCTATGCATTCGCGGTGATGCTGCTTCTCTGATGCGGGAAGCCTTTTGACTGATAATCAATTAAATACGAAATACTATGGCAGCAAAGAGACTTTACAAGACCAGTGACAACAAGATGCTCGGCGGCGTCTGCAACGGACTTGCGGAATACTTCGACGTGGATCCCACCATCATCCGTCTCATCTGGGTCATTTTCGCTTTCTGCGCCGGAGGCGGCGTCCTGGCTTACCTCATCGCCTGGATCATCCTTCCGGACAAGAACACGATCGAGCGTCAATAGGGAATCCCTCCTCTTCCAGTGACCTGCGGGTGGCGGCTACGTCGTGCACCCTGAGCACTTCGGCGCCTCCGCGGGCTGCCAGCAGGTGCGCCCTGCGGTTGTCCCCTCCGGTGAAACGCTTGTCTGCGGCGCCTATGAGCAGCGGCCTGCCTATCACGGAGAGTTCCCCCAGCCTTTCGAGTATCTCCCAGTTCTGGGAATGCGTCTTTGCGAATCCGAGCCCCGGATCCGCCATCCACTCCGTTATGCCGGTTTCCTCCGCCTTGAGCGAGAAGGTGTTGAAGTAGCCGAGCAGTTCCGGGATGATGCCGTCCTCATAGTCCGTGAGGCCGTCCATGGTCCTGGGATTGCCGCGCTTGTGCATGGCTATGTAGGGCAGTCCGAGCGCCCCCACCGTTGCCAGCATTTCCGGATCGTCCTCCCCGGCGGAGATGTCGTTCACCCAGAAGCGCCCCAGCAGCCCGCAGGCCTTCCTTACGATTCCGGAGCGGAAAGTGTCTATGGAGATTTCCAGACCGCAGCGCGCTTCCTCCGGGGCGAGCAGCCTCAATACGGGCTCCAGGCGGGCCCACTCCTCATCCTCGCTGACCTCGGGGGCTCCGGGGCGGGTGGAGACGGCGCCCAGGTCCACGATGGCCGCGCCTTCCTCCGCCATGCGCCCGACCCTCCGCAGCACGTCGTCCGCGGTGGTCCTGCTCGGCCCGAAGAAGGAATCGGGGGTTATGTTGAGGATGCCCATTATTCTCATGGCGATGCAAATGTAGTCAATAATTAGTAACTTGCAGTCCGGCAAGACAAGTGTTATGGCAGACAATTATCTGGAGAAAAGGTACGCCGAGGTTTTCGGCGGAGCCCATAAGGCGGTGAAGCAGCGCCCGTCGCTGGACACGCTGCTGCTGAAGAACCGCAGCTACCGCGGCTTCGACAAGTCGTACGTGGTGCACCCGCGCCAGCTGGAGGCGATGGTGGCGGTCAATCCCAAGGTGGCCTCCAGCGTGAACCGCCAGTGCCTCCGATTCAGGCTGGTGACGAAGGGGGAGACCGCAGACAAGGTCATGTCCCTGGTGAAGATGGGCCGCATGCTTCCCGAGCTGAACCTGCCGTTCCCCGGCACCGAGCCAGAGGCGTTCATAGTGGTCTGCACGACCGTGAAGGAGAATCCCGGCGTGGACATCGACCTCGGCATTTCCCTGCAGAGTATGCTGCTGAAGGCCGTGGAGATGGGCCTGGGCGGCCTGATTATCCGCAATTTCGACCCTGCGGCGCTGAAGGATGCGCTGGAACTGCCGCTGGATCCCGTCGCCGTCGTGGCGGTCGGCAAGCCCGCCGAGACCATAGAACTGGTCACGGTAAGGGAGGGTGAAAGCCTGAAATATTACCGGAAGGACGGGGTGCACTATGTGCCCAAGCTCCCGGCGGAAGACCTTATTATTTGATTTCCGCCGTGCTGTCCGCAGGCGTCTTGGTCTCCGATGCGAGCTCGGCGGCCTTGTACTTGGACAGTTCCACCTGCAGTTCGGTGATGGTCTTGTTGAGTTCCGTAATGGTTCCCGTGAAATAGTTGTAGAGGTCCTGGATGGTCTCCGAGGCCTCCGTGCCCACGAAGCTGGCTTCCTCGTGCATCACTATCTGGTCGCGCCTGAGGCCGTAGTTGGAGGCGCTGTTGAGCAGCACGTCCTTGGTGCCGGCCTTCATCTTCTCGCCGGCCAGGTAGATGTCCAGCTTGAAGTCGCCGTCCAGCGAGATGTCGTAGTCGTAGATGTAGCTTGCGCCTATGTTCTTGTTCGCATTGACGAACGACTTGGCGTTGGCGGTGAAGCTGTTCTCGCGTATGATCTCTATGGCCGTCAGCACGCTGGGGACCAGCATCAGCACCATCACTATGGCCGCGAGCCTTGCGCTTTTCTTCCTGAGCACCGGGTCTTCTTCCGCGACGTTGGGGAATCTCAGGTATTTCGCCATAAGGTACACGGCGAAGATGATGAAGAAGCTGTTTATCAGGAACAGGTATGCCGCCCCGAAGATGTATTTGGCTTTAAGTATGGAAAGGCCGAATCCGATGGTGCAGAGAGGGGGCATCAGCGCGGTCGCGATGGCCACTCCGGAAAGCACGGTGCCGCGGTCTTTCCTGGACATTTCCAGCATTCCGGCGATGCCGCCGAAGAGGGCGATGAGCACGTCGTAGATGCTGGGACGCGTCCTGGCGAGCAGTTCCGTGGGGTTGTCGAGCTTGAGCGGTGAGAGCAGGAAATACAAGGTGGAGGCGAGGATGCTGATGGTCACCATCACCAGGAAATTCAATGCCGACTTCTTGAGAAGCTCGGTGTCGTTCGTGCCCAGGGCGAGGCCGATTCCCATTATCGGTCCCATCACCGGGGAGATGAGCATCGCGCCGATGATCACCGGTATGGAGTTGACGTTGAGGCCTACGGAAGCGATGATTATGGCGCAGGCCAGGATCAGGACGTTGGGGCCCTTGAATTCGATGTTCTTCCTGATGGTCGCCGTGGCACTGTCCCTGTCCAGGTAGCCGGCCATGCTGACCAGGTGCTTTATATGGTTCGTGAATGCGCTCATGGTTTCTGGCTGTATATCCGGACAAATATAAGCAATAATCCGATTTGGAAAGAGGAAAAAATGTGCCTAACTTTAGAAGACCAATACGTGTATCATGAAAACATCCGAACTCATCCAGAAACTCCAGGCTGCCCTCAAGGATGCCGGGGACAACGAAATAGTATTCGCCGCCAACAGGCACAGTTATCTCAACACGCAGGTCGTGAACAAGCCGGGACAGACCGTCCTCGCGCTGTTCGACAAGCTCGCGGACTAGAAAAGCATGAACGCCGATAATCCATCCGTCCCCGGGGCCGCCGCTTCAAGACCCTGGTGGATGGTCATTTTGCTTCTCCTGGGAGGGTTCCTCCTTTTCATGCTCCTCTACGGCCTCCTGCAGAGCGCCTTTTTCCTCACGGACGGCAGGACTGCCCTGAACGTGGCCGCCGGCTTCATCTGCGGCGCCGCGATCCTTGCGGTATATTCCTTGATGGTGAGGCTTTTCGAGCGCCGCCGCCCTGCCGACATGCCTGCGCGCCGCTTCCTGCCGGACATCGGCGGCGGTTTCCTGCTGAGCATTGTCTATTTCGCCGCCGTCACCGCGATCATCGCGCTGCTGGGCTGCTATGCCGTGGATTCCGTGTCCTTCAACGCTTCCGTCTTCTTCCCCAAGCTGGCCTTCTTCTTCCTGGTGGCCTGCAGCGAGGAGGTGATCTTCCGCGGCGTGTTCTTCCGCATCATCGACGAAAAATGGGGCACAGCGGCTGCCCTTGCGGTTTCCGCCCTGCTCTTCGGCCTGTTCCATATCTTCAATCCGGGGGCTACCCTCTGGAGCTCGGTGGCCATAGCCATCGAGGCCGGCCTGCTGCTCGGCGCCGCTTATAAGTTCAGCGGTAATCTCTGGCTTCCGATAGGCATCCACTGGGGCTGGAACCTGGTGGAGGGGCCGGTGCTCGGTTTCGCGGTTTCCGGCAATGGAATGGCGCCGGGGGAGTCCGTGTGCCTGTCCACCGTAAGCGGCCCCGACATCATTTCGGGCGGTGCTTTCGGCCTGGAGGCATCCATTTTCGCCGCCGTCATCGGGCTTGCAATCGCCGCCTGGTTCGTGCACAGGACCGCGCGGAGATAAACCGTTTCGTTTTCTGTTGCACTTGCCTTACTGCCTGTACTCCGCGCGCGTTTTCCGGCAAAAGTGCGCGCGATTCTGCCCCTCGACCCTTCATTCGCGCGCGTTTGTTGCGAAAGTGCGCTCGATGAGGCATTGTAACACGCTTTTCGAGCACGTTCTGGGCAAAAGTGCGCGCGCAAATGCCTTGTGTGCGGCGATTCGGGCGCGTTTCAGCCAGAAATGCGCCCAAACCGTATGTTTGGAGGGCAATCGGGAGTGTTTTACGGGAAAACAATCCCGTTGATGAATGGCGGAACATCAGCATTCCCCTCTTGGGCGGGTGACGTGCTGCTGGTCAGCGAAATGCGCAAGGTTTTATGCTCATTTTAAGACATAGAAGAAAACGCAACAGCTTGCGAATCTGGCAGTTAAGCGCCAGGCGGTTTTAAGGGGACAATCCCGGACCGTTTTGCCCTGCGCGGCAGTCCGTCAGCCGGACTACGGCGGGCGTGCCCACCCCCGGGCACGGGAAGGGGGACGGGGCCCGTCGGCAGCAAGTTATCGCGCAGCGATGACGCAATGGCGGTCCTCAGACCGCCCGGCGGAGACCGGGACGGAGCGCAAAGCGCGATGTCGGTAGGTCGGGAGACGCGGGGGTAGCGCAAGCGGGTAAGGGGGCAGAGCCCCCTCAAATGACGATGGGAGGGGCCGGAGCGAGCCTGCGAGCGAAGTCCCGCAATAGTCCGGCTGACGGCCTGCCATTATGCAGTAAACGGCGTCATACCAATATTTAGGTATTGCAATTCAAAAATTATTTTTTGATTTTTGCAATCAGTTAGGTGTTATCTAGAAGGAACTATTTATTATGATAAAATCAGTTGGGAAATTTTTACTGATTTCCATCCTCGTCGTCGTTTCCACTTTCACGGCCTTCTCGCAGAGCGGCAAATTCGCGACCATCCACGGTACGGTGGTCTCGGATGACGCTACTCCGGTGGACTTTGCCACCGTGCTCGTCAAGCCGTCCGGGCAGTATGCCATGACGGACCGCACGGGCGCGTTCGAGATAGGGAAGATCCCTGCCGGAGAGGTGACCGTCCACGTGGAATTCTACGGCTTGGAGCCGTTCGATTCCACCTTCGTGGCCTCCGCAGGGCAGAAATATGCCTTGAAGATCGTGATGAAGGAAACTACGTTCCGCCTGGAGAACGTCGTCGTGACCGCCAAGAAGAGCGAGGCCGGCAGCAGTACCGCGTCGGAAATATCCCGTCAGGCGATGGACCACCTCCAGACAAGTTCCCTCAAGGACGTGATGACCCTTCTCCCGGGCGTGGCGCTGAGCAATCCTACGCTCAATTCCGCACAGGTCATAACCATCCGTAACAATTCGGGAGCAGGCGCCATGAACAGCCTCGGTACCGCCATCATCGTGGACGGCGCCCCCATGTCCAACAATGCCAACCTCCAGCTCCTCACCTCCGCCCAGTCCGGCGAACTGTCGAACGCGGCTGGCGGCGGCAGTGCTGAAACGGGCGTGGACATCCGCGGTCTCAGCACTGACAACATCGAATCCGTGGAGGTCATCCGAGGCATCCCGTCCGCCCAGTACGGCGACCTCACCTCCGGAGCCGTGGTCGTGAAATCCCGCGCCGGCCGTTCACCCCTCACCGTGCGTTTCAAGACCAATCCCAGCATCTACCAGGTCAGCGCTACCAAGGGCTTCTCCCTCGGCGGGAAGGCCGGCGACCTCAACATAAGCGGCGACTACGCCTATAACAACAAGAGCCTCACCGCTGCATATGCATACTACCAGCGTGCTTCCGCGAAAGCCCTCTGGAGCTGGAGGCCGGGCGACATAGTCAGCACCAACACCTCCCTCACGCTCAACTACGGCAGCGACATCGAGAAACTCAACCCCGACTTCGAGGCCAGCAAGACCCAGTCCCACGCGAACCAGCTGGGATTCGCCTTCAATACCAACGGTATGGCGGCGGTCAACGGCGAGTGGCTCAAGAACGTCAACTGGCTCGTGAGCGGCAGCTACACGAACAAGGATTCGCACTTCGAGGACATGGCCTCCAACGCCATGAACCTCTATTCCACTTCGATGACCGACGGCCAGACCTACACTTCCGTTCCCGGGCTCCATATCTATGACTCGGTGACGGGCGCGGAGATCACCAATGCCGCCGACGCCGGCGTGAAGGCCAATGTGCTTCCGTATTCCTATTTCTATGCATACGACATCTACGGCAAGGAGCTCAACGCCTTCGCCAAGCTGAATGCGAACTTCAGCCACAGCTGGGGTCCGGTCACCGACAGGATGCTCGTGGGTGCGGATTTCAAGACCGACGGCAACCTCGGCCGCGGATCCGTCTATGACGACGACCTGCCCCCGTTCAGGAACATCGGCAACGCTACCTCCGGCTACAGGAAGAGGCCTTATTACGAGATCCCGTTCGTGAACCAGCTGGGCGCATACCTGGAGAATTATTTCACCTGGAACTTCGCCGGCAGGAACTTGAACCTCGTATCCGGCCTGCGTTACGACTGGGTGAACGGACTGACTTCGCTGGCTCCGCGTATCAACGCTTCCGTGGACATCTTCCCCTGGATGACCCTGCGCGGCGGCTACGGCATCACCAGCAAGGCTCCGACGACCATCTACCTCAATCCGAATTTCGCATACCTGGATGAGATCAATCTCAACTGGACGAGCGTCAACATCCCCGAGAACGAGCGACTTCTCATAGCCAGCACCTATGTGTATGACGCCACCAACCCCGACCTGCAGATCGCAAAGAACCGCAAGGCGGAGATCGGCCTGGATTTCACGATCGCAAAGCGTTTCAACGTCTCCGTCACCGCATATGACGAGAAGATGGCGAACGGCTACAGCTACAGCCTGCTGCCCTCTTCGTTCAACTATTTCGTCCATCAGGCCTACAATGTGTCGCAGGAGAACCCCGGCTCCATTCCGAGCGTCACCAAGGGCAATACCACCAGGACATTCTTCACGGTGTACAAGCCGGGCAACAACCAGGTCAGCGTGAACAGGGGTATAGAATATGAGATCGACCTCGGCCGTTTCGACGCCATCCGCACTTCGTTCTACATCAACGGCGCGTGGACCCACGGCGAGTACTCCTCGAACAACTATACCTACAACACCAGCGTCAACTCCAATCCGTCGGGCGAATACAACATCGCCGTCTACGACCCCGGCCGCGTGACGGATTTCAACGAGCGCCATATCACCACCCTCAGGATGACGCACAACATTCCGTCCATCGGTTTCGTGATCACCCTCACCACGCAGGCGAACTGGTTCCTGAAGACCTGGTCCACGTACCGCAACACCTATACCTCCACCGATCCCAGCCGCGAGGGCAAGGAGTATGACGTCTTCACCAAGTATCTGTCCTACAAGACCGGAAAGATGGAGACCCTCGTGTGGAACGAGTCCGTCCTGAGCGACCCCGAATTCAGCTACCTGACGGGCGAGCACGGCAGTACGAGGTATATCGTGGAGAAATACACTCCCTTCGTCCTGTTCAACCTGAACCTCACGAAGGAGATCGGCGACATTATGACCGCGTCGTTCTATGTGAACAACTTATTCAACAGCCGTCCGCTCTACCGCTTGAAGAGCAGCGGCGCGAAGACCGAGCAGGGCATTCCCATCTTCTTCGGTCTGGAACTGAAAGTCAACATCAAATAATATTCATCATCAAATCATTCAAAACAATGAAAAAGTTCATCGCAATCTTTGCACTGGCCGCAGCTGTGTTTGCGTCCTGCAACAAGAATCAGGTCAAGACCTTCACGGTTACCGTGACCCTTGCCCCCGAGGCTGTCGACGGAGTCACCACTCCCGAGAGCTTTGACGTGACCCTCACTAACACCAGCACCCTTGCTACCGTGACCCTCAAGTCCGAGAACAACAAGGCTGTCTTCACCGAGGTCCTTTCCGGCGTCTACAACATTACCGCTTCCGCAAAGGCTTCCAAGGGTGGTTCCGCCTACATCTATTCCGGCGCAGCCAACAACGTGAGCGTGCTCGAAGACGTGACCCAGAACGTCAGCGTCTCCGCCACCAAGTCTTCTGCTCTCATTTTCAAGGAGATCTACTACACCGGAGCTCCCGGCGACAACTACTATTTCCGTGACCAGTTCTACGAGATCTACAACCAGAGCGACGCCACCGTCTATGCAGACGGCCTCTGCATAGCCGAGACTGTCTTCGCGAACTACGACTACACCACCTTCTATGCCTGGGACATCCCTTCTCCCGAGAAGTATGTATTCTGCCAGGTCATATGGCAGATGCCGGGCAACGGTACCGACTATCCCATCAAGCCGGGTGAGTCCTTCGTAGTGGCACAGTGGGCAGTGGACCACAGGGCCAGCGAGCTTTCCGCCGGCAATTCAGTCGTAGACCTCTCTGGTGCCGAGTTCGAGGCCGTCACTGGCGAAACCACCACCTGGACCGGACTCGTCCTCACCGACAACGCTGCCATCAACATGAACAAGGCCGTCAACGCCGCAGGTTACGACATGCCTCAGTGGCTTACCTCCGTGAGCGGTTCCACCTACATCATCTTCAACCCCAGCACCCCTCTCCGCAACGAGAACTTCATCCTTGCCGACAACGGCTACACCGAAGCGCTTGAGGTTGCGCTTACCGACATCCTCGACGGTGTCCAGGCCGGTGCCGACGAGACCCGTGCCAGCACCCTCGGACTTCCTGTCTCCGTCGATGCAGGTTTCAAGTACTGCTCCGACAGCTACTCCGGACAGTCCATCGCACGTAAGAAGACCGGTACCACCGCCGACGGCCGTCCTATCTTCCAGGACACCAACAACACCACCGACGACTTCGAGATCTTCGACACCCCGACCATCCGTCGCTATGGCGTAGGCCGTCCTTCCTGGAACACTTGGGCAAAGTAATTTCCTGAAATGAGAAAAATCACCCTTTTATTCATAGCGTTGTGCCTGGGCGGAGCCTCCGCCCTGGCACAGGGCTATACCGATTCCGACAAGACCCTCGCGGACAGCGAGTTCAACTTGAGGAACAATTTCTGGTTCAGCACGAACAACGCAGCATCACTTTCCATCCGTCCTGCAGATGTTCTCGGCGACCTTTCCCTCAGCTATCAGCACGAGGGGGGCAGCCTCCATGTCCAGCAAGACCCTCAGTCGCTCAACGACGTGACGGTCCACACGAGCGGATTCGGCAAAGTGGGAGAATTCTCCCTCTGGGGTGATTTCTCTTTCCAGAACAGATTCGAGCAGGGCGTCCGCCACAACTCCATCAGATATGAGATCGAGGAAGACATGCCATATTACTTTGTGGATACTTTCTCGAGCGGATGGAACAAACAGGCATATCTGATGTCGATGAAGGTCGCCTCGCCGGTCTGCTGGGACCGCGTTTCCTTCGGCCTCGAGGCCATCTACAACTCCAAGGTCGGCGGCAAGCAGAAGGACCCCCGCTGCGAAACCTACAAGTATGACGTCAGCGTCTATCCTTCCGCAGCCATCCTCCTTGGCAAGAGCACCGTCGGAGTGTACGGATTCTATACCCACGGATTCGAGCGCTCCACTCCGAGCACCGAGAACTACCGCAAGTCGCAGAGGGTCTTCATCACCAGGGGCCTCGGCGAGGGCAAGATAGGCAAGGTCGGTGACAATGACGGACTCAAGACTTATTATTACAAGAAAGACGAATTCGGCGGCGGCCTGCAGTACAACTTCACTGCACCGGGCGCAGACATCTTCGCCGAAGCCGTCTTCTCGCACACTGAGGACGGGGCTTTCCAGCAGCCCAAGCTCCCCGAGCCGATGGGGCGCATCGAGCGCAACACCGTCTCCGCCGACCTGCAGGGCCTTTTCGGCAAGGCCCGCGCCCACAAGGTCAGCCTGGGTGGAGTGATGAAGCTGACTTCAGGCATAGAACCCCTTCTCAACCTGAACACCACCTCATTCGAACAGAACTGGGATGTGGTCGCGGAAAACCCGATGTCGAGTTTCACGCGCATCACGGGCTATGCGGGTTATGAATATGCGGCAGGCCGCAGGAACGGTCATTTCGACTGGGCCGCCGGCTTGGACGCCCTCTTCTCCATGAGGGACTACTCATATCTTTCCCCTGCGGACCAGTTCAATGAAATGAGCGCGCTCTTCGCCGCAAACGGGGCGAAGCAGCTCGTCTTCGGCCGTTCCGCCCTGCTTCTCAAGGCGGAAGGAGGCTACCACCTCTCACTGGGTGGACAGTACATCTACGCCGGCGGCGACAAGACTGCCGACGTGGCAGACCTGTACAGAAAGGACATCGCCATCCTCACCAGCAACTACCTGATGGCCGGGGGGCGTGTCAACTACAGCATCAAGGCAAAGAAAGTCCAGTACAACTTCGACCTCAGCGCCCGCTATCTCAATGCGCTCGGCGCAGGGCTCGACAGGCTGTCTGCACAATTCACCGCCGGAATCCTTTTCTAGCGGTGCCCAAACAGGATTGAATGAAAAAACTGACAACTATACTTGCGCTCACGGTCCTCACCGCAGGCACCTTGAGCGCGGCCGGAAGAACGGGCAACTCATTCGCCATAGTCGTAGATGCGGCCAGTTATGCGAAATGCACCGCTTCCATAGATGATTACTGCAGGTCCGTCCGTAGCGACGGACTTGATGCGTTTATCAGCGCAAGGGACTGGAAGACGCCTGAGCAGGTGAAGGACTCCCTGCTCAAGTGGTATGACGAGCGCAGCCTCGAGGGCGCCGTGTTCGTGGGAGACATCCCCATCCCCATGATACGCAGGGCCCAGTTCCTCACCTCGGCCTTCAAGATGGACGAGAACGGTTTCGAATGGAGGGACTGCTCCGTGCCGTCCGACCGTTTCTACGACGACTTCGACCTGAAATTCGAACTGGTCAGGCACGTCAAGGAGGATGGGAATTTCTTCTTCTACAACCTCAGCGAGGCGGGTGAGCAGCAGATCTGCTGCGACATCTACACCGCCCGCATCAAGCCTTCCTCCGCCTGGGGGGACAAGTATGTGGAACTCGACAACTATTTCCGCAAGCTCGTCAAGGTCAGGGCCGAACAGGGCAACAAACTGGACCACGTGGCATCCTTCACCGGCGAAGGTTCCTTCTCCGACAGCATGATCGCCTGGAAGGACGAGCAGAGGACCCTAGCGGAGCAGGCTCCGGATGCGTTCAAGCACGTGGACGGCGCAAGGTTCTCGACCTTCCACCAGGACCCCATAATGAAGGATATGCTCCTGGAGCAGGCGAGGCTGGATGAGATGGACCTTTTCCTGTTCCACTGCCACGGCACTCCTGACCGCCAGTGGATAGGCGGATTCATCGACCAGTCGCAGTTTACGGACGATTCCGAGCCCGAGACCTGGGACGAGATGTACACCAGCATGTACCGCTCAATGTACGAGCTTGTGCGCTATCAGGCCAGGAGCAGGTTCCGCAGGTATCTCAGGTTCACCGACGGGGACGCTGCCGCAGCCGCAAAGCGCATGTATGACGCCTACGGCCTCGACGAGACTTTCTATGCGGATGCCACCGACCCCGAGGTCGCCAGGCAGGATTCGCTTATAGAACTCAGGACCGGCATCGTGCTCAGCGACGTGCACGCAGCCGATCCGAACGCCCGCATAGTGTTGTTCGACGCCTGCTACAACGGTGATTTCCGTGAGGACGACTGCATCGCCCTCCGCTACATAATGGGACGCGGCAACACCGTAGTCGGTCTCGGCAACTCCGTCAACGTGCTGCAGGACAAGGCCTCCAGCCCTCTGCTCGGAATGCTTACGGCCGGTTACAGCGTCGGCCAGTGGCAGCAGCAGGTGAACATACTCGAGTCGCACATAATCGGCGACCCGACCTTCCATTTCACCCCGTCGTATGACATCGACCTTCCGGACCTCGGCAACATGTCCGTCAAGTACTGGAAGAAATACGCTGGCGCCAAGTATCCCGCCGACATCCGCGGACTCGCGCTCCAGAAGCTCGTGAACCTCGGATACGTGGATGCTCCCAAGCTCCTCCGCGACACTTACTTCAGCTCCGACAGCTACTGCCTCAGGTACCAGTGCATGACGCTTTTGCTCGAGTTCGACGCCGACGACCTGTCCCGCGAGGTGCTCGTGGCCGCCCTCGACGACCCGTACGAATTCACCCGCCGCAAGGCATCGTACTTCCTCAGCCTGAGGGGAGACGCCTCCACCATGAACGAACTCGTGAAGACGTATATGCGCGACTACAACGCCAAGCGCCTGGAATTCAACATCCTCGGCAACTGCTCGTTCTTCGGGGCCCGCAATTTCATGGATGCCCTCGAGGCCGAGATCGCAGCCCAGGGATTCGTCTATGACACCGCGGCCTTCAAGGCCAATGCCCGCAGGTATGTCCGCTCTTCCGACATCAAGGAATACATCGAGGACGTCATCGTGGACAAGAGCCTCAATCCCAAGCGCCGCGCTTCCCGCATTGGCTTCCTGCGCAACAATCCCTATCCTTTCCTCGCCGGCAAGGTGATCGCCATCGTGACGGACGAGAGCGAGGATTCCTCCCTCCGTGTCACGGCGGCCGAGGCTCTCGGCTGGTACACCTACGCCTGGAACAGGCAGGACATCGTCGATACCCTCGAGAAGGCCCTTCCGGGCATAAAGGACAGGGCGGTGAGCCGTGAAGTGAAAAAGACAGTGAAGAGACTTGAAGCGTACTTGAAATGATGAGAAAGGCTATACTTACATTGGTGGCCGCAGCGCTCGCGCTGCTTCCCTGCGCCGGACAGAGCACATTCGCCATATTCGCCGACGAGGCCACCTATGCCGCCTGCTCCGCGGAGATAGAGGCATACAGGCAGGTCCTGGATTCGGAGAATCTCCTGACGACGGTCTATCACGCCGACTGGCAGTCCCCGGACGAGGTTAAGGCCCTCATCCTGAAGCAGGCGTCCGGAAAGCGCCCCCTCGAGGGCGTAGTGTTCATAGGTGACATTCCCATCGTGATGGTCCGCCAGGGCCAGCATATGACAACGGCGTTCAAGATGGACGAGGATTCCTTCCCGATCAATGAGTCATCTGTGGCTTCCGACCGCTTCTACGACGACTTCGACCTCGATTTCGAGTTCCTGCAGAGGGACACCATCGATGCCACCCGCTACTACTACAGGCTGACTTCCAAGGGAGCGCAGACCCTCCGTCCGGAAATCTATTCCGCCCGCATCAGGGTCCCCAAGTTCATGACGGATGCCGGTATGGACAAGTACGGACTCATCAGGAAGTTCCTCGTCAAGGCGGTCGCCGCCCACAAGGAGCAGAACGTATTGGACAACATGACCTTCTTCTTCGGAAGCGGCTACAATTCCGAAGACCTGAACATCTGGCGCCAGAAGGCCGTCGCATACGAAGAGTGTTTCCCGCACACCGTCGGAAAGGCTTCTTCGCACCGTTTCCTGAACTTCCATCAGGCGGACGTGATGAAGTGGAACCTCTTCTCCGAACTCCAGAGGCCGGAGACCGACTTCTTCCAGTT
Source organism: uncultured Bacteroidia bacterium (assembly GCA_902787295.1). Classification (GTDB taxonomy): domain Bacteria; phylum Bacteroidota; class Bacteroidia; order Bacteroidales; family UBA932; genus Cryptobacteroides. The sequence goes on along the minus strand of CADAFW010000007.1, from coordinate 8,599 downwards.
CTCCGAACACGGAGCTCCTGACGTGCAATACATCAACAACGCAGGTCCCGAGCGTCCCGACCTCAAGGAGAACGTCAACGAGCTCGCCGGCAGCGTAGCGCTTGGCAGGAGGGGAAGGGCCTTCCTGGATTCCATTAAAGTCCACTTCGACCAGAAGATGTTCTCGGATTCAGCCATTGCCGCTTACAAGCGTACCGACTCCATCGCCATGCGCAACAAGGACATCTACCAGGATGAGCTCCTGAAGGTCCGGAGCAACCCGAGGGTCATCGTCCTCAATGCCTGCTACAACGGCTCGTTCCACGATCCGGAGGGCTACATCGCAGGTGCGCATATCTTCTCCGACGGAAGGTGCGTCGTCGCCCAGGGCAATACCGTCAACGTGCTGCAGGACAAGCTGGAAGACAAGCTCATAGGCTATCTTTCACTCGGTCTCAGGGTCGGTCTGTGGCAGAAGGAAGTGTCTTATCTGGAGAGCCACATCATAGGCGATCCGACCTTCCGCTTCACCCCGTCGGCCGACGAGAAGAAGCTCAGCGACAGGCTGTACCGCGACCTTGTCTTCAAGGCCGGCGATGCCAAGGTCTGGACCAAATACCTCGGCAATGCCAATCCGGTCGCCCGCTCCGCCGGCATAGTGCATCTCGGCTATCTGGGAGTTTACGGCAATGCTCTCGATCTCATGAAGAACGACGCCTCCCCGATGGTGAGGATGAGCGCGTTCAGCGCCATCTTCTCCAATCCGGTGAACCCCGCTATCCTGGAAGAAGCCATGGTCACTGCCTTCGACGACCCGTATGAACTCATAGTGCGCAACGCCGTCAAGGTGTCCGAGCATTATTGCAGCGTCGGACAGGATTCCTGTATCTACCTGAAGGTCAAGCATATCCTTGAGAATCACCGCGAGATGGAGCGGGAGGAATACTATTGCAAGTCTTCGATGCGCCTGATGGACCGGGCCGACGCAGAATATGCCGAAGGCATTGCCGTCATACTGGACAAGGATGCCAAATTGAAGAAAAGGACTTCGTCCGTCAGGATGCTGCGCAACAACAACTACATTCCCGCCGCGGACGCCCTGTTCAAGGTCATCGCCGACAACGGGGACGATGAGGATCTGCGCTTGGACTGCGCGGAAGCGCTCGGATGGTACACCCTTTCCGCCTCGAGGGCGGAGATCGTGTCCAGGGCGCTCGGCCTTATCGCTGACGGGACCCTTCCGGACATTGTGAAGGCCGAACTCGAAAAGACCGTCAAGCGACTTGAGTTTAAGTAGTCTCATACTATCCGCACTGCTCACCATCACGGTGCCGACGGCACTGAACCGGAATCTTCCGGCGTCGGTGGACAACTCCAAGTTGAAGTATTTCCCTCCGGTGATCGCTCAGCTTGGAGGCAGTTGCGCGCAGGCCTCGTACATAGGCTATATGTACACCTATGAGTGGAACCGCTACAACGATTCCGATGCCTCCGCGAGCCCTGAGAACAGGTTTTCGTACTTCTATACCTGGAACTTCATCAACGACGGCCAGGACATGGGCAGCTACGGCTTCGACGGGCTCAAGATCTGCGCGCAGAACGGCGTGATGAGTGAGGCTGACTTCCCCAGGCAGACCAGCGTGGGCACGTTCCTGTGGGCTTCCGGCTATCCGAAGTACTACCGTGCGATGCACAACCGCATGGACCACTTCGCGATGGTGGACCTCAAGACCGACGAAGACGTCCTGAGGCTCAAGGAATACCTGTACAACCACTGGGAGGAGGACGGCAGCCCGGGAGGCGTGTTCACCTTCTCCACCATGGCTTCCAACTGGAAGATGGACGACCATTACGACGGCCCTTCCGAGACGGGATACCATTCCATCCTGAGGGAACTCGCCACCACCGGCGGGCACGCCCTGACCATCGTGGGCTATGACGACCTGGTGGAGTTCGAGGCTCCCGACGGCACGCTCGCGAAGGGGGCGTTCATCGTCTGCAACAGCTGGGGGACGTACCTGCACGACAACGGGCATTTCTATATGCCTTACTGGTTCTTCACGCACACGGACAGGAACGAGTACTACCTGAGTTCCGACGTGGCCGTCGTGGAGGCCGAAGTGCGCCAGCCGCTGCTTGCCTTCCGCGTGGCGGTGGACTGCGACGTCCGCAACAACGTCAGCTTCGCCCTCGGTGCGTCCGAAGGGCTCGTGGCCGAGACTCCCACGCTGAACTACAAGGTGGACATTGCCAACCAGGACGGCGGTCCCTACAAGATGCAGGGCCGTTTCGCCTCCAGCAGGATAGAATTCGGCTTCGACTTCTCTTCGGCGCTGAAATTCATAGGGGATTACGACCAGACCACCTATTTCCTCACCGTATATGTGCAGAAGAAGGACGGCGTGGCCTGCACCTTCGCCAAGCTCAACCATTTCTCCGTCTATGACTACCGCAGCGACCCGGAGCACCCGAAGATCTATACCTACGAGATCCCCGGCGGCGAGATAGAACTGGCCCGCGGGAACAACCTGTTCTCGCTGCCGACCGCGCCCAGGCCCATGGTCTCCTGCAGTCCGGTGGGATGGCTGGCCGAATCCGGAGCTCCGTCCACGTCTCCGCTCATCTTCCGCACCGCCAAGGGCAGCTACGCCAAGGTGAAATTCTCTGATTACGACCGCAAGGCCGGCACCATCAAGATAAGGTACGTCTATTCTCCCAGCGGGGATAGAAATCTCGAAATAGAATGAAAATGAAGGGTTTACGTGTGCTTCTATGCGCTGTCGCAGCCGCCGTCCTGCTGGTATCCTGCCAGGGGAACGGCCGTCAGCCCAATGTCAGCGGCGAGATCACCCTCGAGGGGCTGAGCGCTGACAAGTGGACCTATTTCTCGTTCGAGACGGGCGCCGCCGTGGGCACCAGCGACTACCGCGACGAGGCACAGGATGCCGCCTGGGCGGAGCGTTCCGACTGGGATTTCGCCATCTGCGGCGACTATATCAAGACCAACAGCGGCACTTCCGGCAAAGGAGCCGGGGGCGTGCAGCAAAACAAAACCGACGCCTTCCTGCAGATTACGGAGGCGCCGGAAAGCGGTTATCTCGTCGATACCGTGCGGATTGCGCGGTAGCGTCAGATGTCGTGTGAATAGCTCCCGAAGATGCTGCCGAGGCTTACCTTGGCCTTGATGTCTTTCTTCCCCTGCAGTTTTATGCGGTCGAAGCAGATCCGGCCGTCAATGACCTTGATCGTTATGTTCTTGTCCGTGATTTCGCAGGTGCCGTATGCGTATCCGGTGCTCCAGAAGTAGCGGCCGGGCTCGGAAGTGAAAGATATGGTCCTGTCCACTGCGGAATAGTTGAATCGGCTGAGGGCTATTATGGCCGCCCAGCTTGCCATCGAACGGGCATAATGGAATCCGCACTCGGGCTCGTTGAACGGATTGCGTTTGGCGCCGTCGAAGCGGTCCCGGATGGCCTTGATGCACTTCAGCCCGTTCTCCGTCTGGCCTTCATACAGCATTCCCACGGCAGCGCAGTATTCGAAGCCTGTCATCGCCTCGGGGAAATAGGGGAAAGGCACTTTCAGGCGCCCGTGCGGCCAGGCCGCCATCAGCAGGGCGGCTTCGTCTCCGAGCACGTAGGAGCGCATGTTGTTGAAGTGGCAGCTGACGTTTTCCATGAAATTGTATTTCATTATGCTTTCCAGCGTCTTCTTGATATGCGCCTCGTCCCCGAGGTATCCAAGTCCGCATATGTGCGCCATGTACTGCCCGACCAACTGGTCCACCAGGCATCCTCTTCCAAGCTGATAATCAGGGACCTTCACGTCGGGATCCGACATGTCGAGATATTCGAAGGTCGCGGGGTCGGTAATCCTGTGCTCGTAGTACTCCCCGTTGAAAAGGTTCTCGTCCATCCACTTGCTGCCGTTGTCGGCAAGGGCCTTGCATTTCTTTGCGAACTCCCTGTCCTTCATGGCCGTGGCCATTTTCTCGGCCGCGCGGAGTGCTCCTATGTACCAGAAACCCATCTGGGGATTGGGACCGAAGTAACTGACGTCCATGGTGTTGTGCTGGTCACCCTCCATTATCCCGTCCTGGTTGCCGTCCCATCCTTTCTCCCGCCAAGCATATCCAAGTGCCTTCTTTACCCGTGGCCAGTAGGCTTCCAGAAACTGCCGGTCACCGCTCAGCTGCCATTCCCTGTAGACCTTCATTATGCAGACGGAGAGCGGAAGAGCCGCCCTGAAGCTCATCATCCCGTCGTCCTTCAGCGCATAATTGAATTCCACGTCCCGCATCGTCCTGGCCAGTTCTCCGAACAGGAACGGGGTTGCAACCTCGTAATTCCACACGTGGGTGCAGGTGCCCATACAGGAGCCGCGGTTCCTGTGGGTGCCTTCCCAGCCCATCAGGTGGCCGTCGGGGAGGCGGAACACCGTCTGTGACCTGAGCACCGACAGATTGAACAGGGCGGCTTCCTTGACCACGTCGGGATAGGTGCAGTCCAGCATCGCCTCCACGAAGCGCAGGGTCTTCTTTTCGAGATCCGGGATTAGCGGGACTATCTTCTCTGCGGCAGTCCAGCCGTCATCGTAGTCGTTGCAGTAGTAATTACCGACGATTTCCTGCGCCCAGGCCTTCCTGTTGGGGAAACTCCAGGTGAGGAAGAAAGTGAAATCCGCGCTTTCCCCCGGGGCTATCGTTTTCTTGACCGCAAGCGATGCGAACGGGTCTTTCTCGCCTGAAGGGGCGTGCTCCGTGAGCATTCCGTCCACGCTGAAATCATCCCAGAAATTCAGCAGGGTGTTGGACCATTTGTCCCCGGACGAGGATGTCCTGAAACTGACTCCGGAGTCCGCCTGGGTGGTCAGCGCCATCGTTCCCCAGGCGGGATGGTCCGACGGTACTCCCTCCGAGCGGAAATAGATGCCCTTGAGGCCTCCGGCGGACCTGAACTCGTTCACGTTCCTGTCGGTGGCATTGTCCACTCCGTCCCGGCCGATGAAATTCCTCAGCGACCCGCATACGGAAACTTCCAGCGGCCCGGCCGACAGATTCCTGACCTTGTAGGACAGGACGGCTACAGGCATCCCGCTGGCATCGGCATCCGTGGGGACCAGGGGGTTGAAGCCCTTTACGGTCACTTCCACCGGGATGACCCTGTCGGAAAGATGCACCTGTCCGAAAGGATATGCCGCATCGAAGCTGGCATCACTGAAACGGGGCAGGCCATAGTTGTCGGCCGGGCACCCGCTTGCATCCCAGTATTCTTGGGGATACAGTGGCCCAGCAAGCATCGTGGCAGTGGTCTTCCCTTCGGAATCCTGCGTGAAAATGGCGAAGAACGGTGCCTGGTTCTTCGGTGCACCGGAATTGTACCCCTTGCCGGGGATGTTCATGATCTCCCAGTCCCGCAGTTCGCCCCGTCCGCCGAGGGAAACCGTTCCTGTCCCTATCCCTCCGAGCGGCAGTGCCACCTGGTAGAGATGGTTTTTGTCATAGTGTTTGAGGACGGGCCAGTCGGACGGGCTCCATTCCTGTGCGGTCATCGGCACCGACAGCATCAGTGCCATCAGTGCCGGAGCAAGTGCAGTCTTCATGGTGCTGATTAATTGTGGTCCTTTCCGGCTGGAATTCCGTCCCGGCTTGTCAGAGTCAGATCGACAGGGGCTGGGTCTTGAAATTGACTATGCTTCCGGTGTGGACGTTTCCGCCGTACCTTGAGAACGCGCAGAAATAGTATTCGGTGTCAGGGGTGAGGCCTGTGACCGTCGCGGTGAATTCGAAATTCGAGGCGATGCTCGGGGCGATGATTTCCTTGGCATCGGACATATCCGACTTGGTGGCATACTTGAATCCGGCTTCCACATAGTCGAGGTCCTTTGCGGTTCCGCCGGTGATGGATATCTTTCCGGTAAGCGTGGCGGTAGTAGTCTTCACCTGGGCCATCATGGTGGTGGCGGTGACGGACATAGAACGGTTGACCTTGTGGCAGGAGGTGAGTGCGCAGGCTGCAATGGCGGCCAGGGCGATGATTGTGATCAGTCTTTTCATATTGCAGATAATTTCTTGATGTCTTCCCTTATCCAGCAGGCGGCGGGTCCGAGGACCGTGCCGTGGTCGAATCCTTCCATCTCGTAGAGTACCACGGGATGCCCGAAGTGCTTCAGGATGGCGTAGAGGTGGAGATTCTCCTCATAGCGGGCGAGCAGCTCGAGCTCCCTGCCTCCGGTGATGAGCACCAGCGGCGCGCCTTCCTTGCGGGCATTGTTCACCGGAGCGAACTTGTCTATTATAGGGATGTCCGGGGACAGGCCGCGCTCCACCCTTATGGTATAGTGGGTCATGCACTGGCCGCTGATGGGGTAGGACTTGGCTATCCTGTCCGCGTCCACTCCGTATGCCTCCAGGTAGGATTTGTCCAGCGTGAGCATCAGGCTCAGGTAGCCGCCCGCGGAGTGGCCCGAGAGGCAGATCTTGTCCGGGTCGCCTCCGAATTCGGCGATGTGCCTGAACACCCACGCGGTGGCCTGTGCGGCATCGCATATGTATCCGGGGCACTTCACGCCGGGGTAGAGGCGGTAGTTGACCGCCACCACGGCGAATCCCTGCCTGCGGAATTCGTCCATCAGGTGCTTCTGCCCGCCGGTGAGTCCGCCTCCGTGGAACCAGACCAGGGTGGCGAAGCCTTCGGCCTTCTCGGGATAGTATATGTCCAGCTTGCAACGCTCCAGCCTGTAGGCGTCGGTCTCGTCCGCGTCCACGTAGGAAACGTCGCTCAGCAGGCGGTAGCCGTCATCCAGCGCCTTGCCCTGCTTCCTCGCGGAAGCGGCGGGGGAGAATGCGAGGACGGCGGCGGCCATCAGCAGCAGGAACCTTCTCATATCCATTACTTTATGGTTACGCCTTCAGCCATCTTGTACATGTCCGGCAGGTCATTGCAGAAGAAGCTGTTCTCCATCTTGTACATCTTGACGAAGTCCTTCTCGGAAGGGTGCCCCGGATAGACGGAGAAGAAGTGCCTGTCGCTCTCGTCGGCCACGTACTTGTTCCTCCAGGTCACCACCATGCACACGCGCCTTCCCGTGAGGGGAGCGTGGATGTTGACGGTCCAGTAGTCCGTGTTGGTGAATCCTTCCTTGCCGGTCTCGGTGACGCCCGCAGGCTTGAGTTTCTTGAGGGAAATCTTGGAGATGACCTTCAGGTTGTTCACGAAGACCGTGTTGTTGATGCCCTGGTAGCAGTCCATCCCGATGAAATCCACGAAGTCGTCGCCAGGCCACCTGAAGTAGAAGTCGTCCTCCGTCTTGGAACTGTCCATCTGCGGAGAGATGGCGTAGATGAGGTTGTGCACGCCCTTGGTGTCGCGCAGGTACTTCACGGTGAACTGCCAGAAATCGATGAACTGCTGCGTCGTGGTGCAGGAAGAACCCCACCAGGACCAGGTCTGTGTATGCTCGTGGTACGGGCGGAAGATGACCGGGATCTGCTTGCCGTCGGAGCCCTTGAGGTTCAGGAACACGTCGGCGAGGCGGTCCAGCCACTGCAGGTATTTCGCGTGGATTTCGCTGGCGGGGTCGAGGATGGAGGAGACCACCTTGTTGCTGCTGTTGTCCCACGAATCCTCCCCGGTGAGGGGATTGTTGATGTGGATGCAGCCCGTGATCACCATACCGCGGTCGTAAGCCTGCTTTATGCATTTGAGCCTCAGCGCGTTGGCTTCCTTGGAGGATTTGTTGTCGAAGCGGTCGTCCATCATCTCGGAGAAGTCCATGCTGTAGACTGCCGGGTAGTCGCCGCAGACGTCCTTGGTGTCGGATCCGCCGTCCTTGCCGTACCAGTAGCGGCCGTACATCAGGTCGTCGTGATGCCCGAACATGAAGCCCTTCTTCTGGATGGCCCAGAGGTTGGAATAGAGGGCCTTGGTCTCAGGGGTGGCGTTCGGGTCCACCATCGTGAGGGTCACGGTCTCCGTGTCCTGCTGCGGGTCTCCGCCGCCGTTGTCCGGCTCGGGCTTGTTGCACGATACCGCGAGGGCAATCACGCAGAGGAACGCATACAATGTATTTGTCATCTTTTTCATAATCTAATCCATATCGCTGATCAGGACGAAACTGCCTGCGGGTACGTCCAGCGCCATCTTCTTGCCGCAGATACCCGTTTCCACGGGCGCGGGCAGGCCGTCTGCGTCCCTTTCGGGGCCGTTTTCACCGTAAATATACTTCACTCCGTCCACAAGTGCAACCGGGAGGCTGATTTTGAAGCGGCGGTCCGTCTCTCCGAAATTGACGATGGCGACGGTGGTCCTGCCGTCCTTCGTGGCTGCGCTGATGCGGTAGTCCGTGCCCTGGCCCGCGGCTATGCGCAGGATGTCGCATCCCTGTGGGAAGTAGCGGCACATCAGCGACCAGGAATACCAGGGGAGTTTCGGCTCTTCCAGGGATGCGTCTCCGAAGATCTCCTCCCCGAGTATGTTCCAGAAGCCCCATATCTTCACGTCCTCGGGCACGCCGGAATCCCAGTTGGTGTGCATCGCGTCGTCGAGCATCCACACCGCTACCGCGGAGAAACCGTTGTTCATCACCTCCATCGCCAGCAGGGGCAGGTCGAGGCCGTAGA
>CADAFW010000006.1 GCA_902787295.1 uncultured Bacteroidia bacterium | reverse complement strand
CCGTCGGAAATCTTCCATCTCCTTGTCCGGCACCACCATCATCTTGTGCGTGGCGCAGTCGATGATGTACTGCATAGGCAGTCCCATCTCTGCCACGAAAGAACAGGCGGTTTCCTTGTCCGTCCGCACGAAGACCAGGTTCGGGGCGACCGGTTTCTCCACCGTCCGCTTCCCGCCTGCGCTTCTTGATTCCGAACACGTAGTCGGCACGAACGCCTCTATTCCCCTGGCGGTCAGCCAGTCGCGGATCTTGATTTCCTGACGGAAATGGCGGGCGCGTGCGACATACCATTTCTCGGAGGGCGTTGTGGCGGCGTTTGCAACCATGCTTTCCACGGAATTAATAACATACAAAATTATGAATTTTTGAGGAAATACAATACGGACCCCGATTGTCTTGCCTGGCTGCCGGGGTACAAGTCCTTGCTATTTCAAACCAAAATAGTAATAGTAACTTTGTCCCCGACAATTCAATGGGGTATTAGCTCAGTTGGTAGAGCGTTAGGTTCGCAATCTAAAGGTCACGAGTTCGATCCTCGTATGCTCCACACGGATGGGAAACAGGTACAAGGACAGGCACCAGTATTTCGATGAACTGGTTGATACATCGACTGCTTTCTATGTCGATTATGTCCGCCGTTTCGTTTCCCTCGGTCCCATCACACGCGTACTTGAAATCGGATGCGGCGAAGGCGGCAATCTGCTGCCGTTCGCGCGGCTGGGCTGCGAAGTGACTGGCATGGACCTTGCCGCCGGCAAGATAGAGAATGCGAAGGAGTTTTTCCGTGAGAATGGTGCCGAAGGAGCGTTCTTCTATGCCGATTTCTTCGAGTTCCCCCTGCAGGACAAGCCTTTCGACCTGATCCTCGTCCACGATGTGGTGGAGCACATCGCCCCTGAGGACAAGCAGCGTTTCCTCGAGCGCGTCCGGGAGTTCCTGGCCCCGGGAGGAGTGGCGTTCTTCGCCTTCCCGGCCTGGCAGATGCCTTTCGGCGGCCATCAGCAGAACTGCACCAGGAAACCCCTGCGTGCGCCGTGGATCCACCTGCTGCCCAAGTTCCTATACCGCGGCCTGCTCCGGCTCTTCAAGGAACCGGAGAACCACGTTTCGGAGCTTCTGGACATCTACCGTTCGCGTATGACGGTGGAACGCTTCGAGCGGCTGTGCAAGGCAGCGGGCTTCAAGGTAGTGAACCGTACGCTATGGTTCATCAACCCCCACTACAAGGCCAAATTCGGGCTCAATCCCGTACGCCTCCGCCTCGGCCTGGACAGGATCCCCGGCCTGAGGAACCTGTTCGCCACCAGCTGCTGGTTCGTGATAGGCTGAGCCGGGCCTTCCGCTATTTTCCTTCTTTAAGTTTCTTGTACCAGTCCTGCAGGACGTAGTACGCCATCTTCTTCTGTCCGGATTCGGAGATCACTCCCTTGCGGTTGTAGTCGTCCTGTATGCCGTTGAGGGCGCGGCGCGGGCTGCGGAAGTCCTTCAGGATCCAGGGAGACGTGCCGGAGAATCCCGGCATGCGCTCCACCATCATCCTGATGTTTCGCTCGTAGCAGTCGGCCATGTATTCTTCGGTGAAGCGTTCCGTGCGCGGACCGTGGTTGCCGTAGAGTGCTCCGGCACCGAATTCGGAGATGAATACCGGCTTCTTCACCGGGAATTCCCACACCGTGGCGTCGCAGTCTTCGGACGAGGTGCCTCCATACCAGCCTATGTACTGGTTGAAGGAGATCAGGTCCGTGTATTCGAGCAGCGGGTCGTCCACGGTATAGTGGTTCCTTGCGATGGTGGTCTTTTCCATCGCGGCGCTCACAAGGCGGGTGCCGTCCATCTCGCGGGTACGATCGATCAGGGCGGACAGGAAGCGGGTACGCTCCGGGGAAATGGGGGTTTCGTTGGCTACCGACCAGATGATGATGCAGGCGCGGTTGATGTCGCGGGTGACCATCTCCTCGAGCTGCCGGCGTGCATTGGCGAAGGTGTCGCCGTTGGTCCAGGAAACGGTCCAGTAGACGGGGATCTCCGACCATGCCAGCAGTCCCATTTCCTCGCAGAGCCTCACCATCTCCTCGTTGTGCGGGTAGTGTGCCAGGCGTACGAAATTGCATCCGAGGTCCTTCGCATATTCCAGCAGTTCCCTGTCCTGCTCCGGCCTGGTGATGCGTCCGACGGGAGCGACCGATTCCTCGTGGATGGATATGCCGCGGAGGAATATCTCCTTGCCGTTCAGCAGTATCTTGTCGCCGGAGGTCTCTATGGTACGGAAGCCCACCTTGTCGTCGGTGCAGTCTTCCGCGGTGGAGATGCGCACGTCGTAAAGCACGGGTGCGTCCGGAGTCCACAGCACGGGAGCGGCCACCGCCTCGAAAGCGGCGTGTCCGGAGGCGTCTGCCACCACGTCCAGGGACAGTTTGAGTTCCGGGATGGAGATGTTCACAGCCTTTCCCGCCGCATCGCCGTCCAGGTTGACGTAACCGTATATCCTGTGGCTGTCGGGGCGGTTCCTGCGGGTCTTCCCAATGATTTCCTTGTCCATCAGGACGGCATAGTCCCGGATGAAGGTACGGGGTACCTCGACCAGCTTCACGCTGCGGGTGATGCCGCCGTAGTTCCACCAGTCGCAGTTGTTCGTGGGGATGCCGTCTTTCTGGCGGGTGTTGTCCACCATCACTACCAGCGAGTTCTCGCCGTCCTTCAGCTTGTCCGTAACCTCGATGTTGAAGGGGGTGAAGCCGCCTTCGTGGCGCGCGACCTTCCTGCCGTTCACGCCTACCACCGCCGTATGGTTCACGGCACCGAAGTATATGAAATATCGTTTGTCCGGCTTCGGGGAGGCATTGAAACGCGTCCTGTACCAGACTTTGCCTTCATAGTAGTACAGTTTCTCGTATTGCGTGTTCCAGTCTCCCGGGACGGTCATTTCGCCTCCGCGGTTGAATCCGTACTCCACGAGCTTGGTCCTGTCGTCGTCGAAACTTTTGTCCGCGAAGAAGGATTCCGCGTCCGGGAACGGGGTCAGGCGGTAGTTGTGGTAGCCTATGCCGTACGGGTCCACGAGGTATTTCCATTGCCCGTCCAGCGAGACGGCATTGCGGTCGGCGATGTTTATGATCATCGGCGCCGGAGCATCCTCTCCGGCAAGCAGGGCTGGGGCGCAGAGCAATACGGCGGCGATCCCCGAGAGCAACTTCCTATTCATCGAAGTACTTTATTATTCTGTATGTCCTGTCGTTCAGTTGTTTCATCCGCTCCGTCAGGGCGGTGTAGGGCTCGAAGTTCCACTTCACCATTCCCTTGTTGGAATCCCTGTTGGAATAGTCGGTAGTGAGGTCCTCCGGGTCGTTGTCCATATACTTGAACCAGTGCCAGCCTACGCAGCATTTGCTTTCCAGCAGCTGCAGGCAGAAATTCTGGTAGAACCAGCCCCTGTCTTCCTGCGTATGCACGTTCCAGCCCGCGCCGGTGGTGTTCGGAAGGCCGGAGTCCTCGCCCTTGGTATAGAATTCCGTGACGATGAAAGGCTTCCCGGACCATTTCCCGAAGTTGGTGATCTCCTCCATGTCGGGAGTCCAGCGCTGGTAGTGGTTCACGGATATGATGTCCATATAGCGCCCCGCCACCTCGAACATGGCCTTGTTGTGCAGTTCCTCCTTCCACTGGTTGAAGCGGCATCCCAGATACATGTGGTTGGTGTCCCACTTGCGCAGGGCTGCCGTAACCTTGGAGAGGTAGGTCTCGAGGTAGAAGGCCGCGAACGCGTCACGGTCCTCCTGGGTGATGTCCTCCGGGCGGGCGTCCCTGCCCCTGCGGGCGTCGAACCACTCGCGGACTGCGAGATAGCCCGGCTCGTCGTGGGCCAGGAGCGTGAGGTGCCTGTCCAGCGCATCGTTCACCCAAGGAATCTCGTTGTCGGTGAAGTATCCCACCAGCCAGGGGTCGTCCTTATATTCGGCCACCCTGGCCAGCTCGCTCTCCACGAACTTGTCGAATTCCGGGTCGAAGACCATCGCCAGGTCGAAGCGGTAGTTCTGCCAGCCGTGCTGGAGATACTTGCCGCCGAACCGGCGGATGTGCTGGGCTTTATAGCGCCCCATTGGATTCACGATTACCGTATAGGGCATCGGCCTGGAGCTCTTGCGTACATTATCCACGGAAGACCAGGCCCCGAGGCCGTTGAAGCCGAGGGAACGGAGGTTGTCCATCTCCGATTCAGCCCATCTGTCACGTGTTCCGAATTGCTCTGCGAGGGCATTCTTCTGGCGGTCGGAGTGGCCGATGGAGAACACTGCCACGCCCTTGAAGATGTAGGGATGGCCCTCCGGGTCTATTATCCACCAGCGGTCGCCCTCCTTGTGGGTATGGAAGAATCCCGTGGCTTCGTACGTGGCCGTCTTCCAGCCGCCGTAGATGTCGGTCTCGGGATCGGTTTTCTTCATCTTGAACCCCTTCAGCCGGTCCAGCGTGCGCGTGGGATATGCTTTCCACGCGGTCACGGTGGAGTTCTTGCGGGTTTCCACCTGGCGGTATTCCTGTGCCCCGGCGGTGATGCCCGCCGCCAGGGCCAGGATGGTGATCAAGCGTAGTCTCATACGGTTCTATTCAAGGAACTCGAAGTCGTCGAAGTAAACGTCCTTTCCGGCCTTGCCGTTGTTGTTGAAGTCCACGAACACGCGGAACTGCAGCTGACCGGTATTGCCGAGGTTGTTCATCGAATCTCCGTACTTGGGGTTGCTGAAGTCATATACCAGCACGTTCCAGTCATCGGTCTTGATGGCGGCGTTCCAGGCATCCAGGGTGGGTTTGGACGGATCGAACGGTACGCCGTTGATCATCGACGGGCAACTCTTCGGATTGCCAGTGATGTCGGCCTGGAGCAGCGGGGTGAATCCCGTCGTGCCCAGGTAGATCTTCACGCGGAACCGGGTGTACTTGGCCCTTTCCTCTTCCGGGATCGAAGTCGTGCCGTCGGGATAGGTGGTCACCTTGAAGGTGAAGTAGCCCGAAGAGTTGTTCGACATCATCGAGCCCTTGTCCACCAGGACCTTGTCACTGGGATTGGTGGCCGTCTTGTGAGGATTCTCCATCGTCTGCAGGATGCTCACTCCGCCCACGTTGTTGCCCTTGTAGTAAGGATTTACTCCGACCGCGCCGCTCTCGAAGTCATCGAAGAGGAGCGTCTTCTCAGTCTTGGGAACCACGGTCAGCGTCCAGCTGCCGGCTGCCGATTCGCCTGCCGCATTTGTGACGGTTGCGGATACGCTATGGACTCCGACGGCCTCGCAGGCATAGGAGTAGGAGGCTCCGGAAGCCACTTCGGCGTCATCCAGCTTCCAAACGACCGCGGCGCCGGTGGCTCCGTGGAGGATGGTTGCGGCGAAGGCGACGTTGTCTCCAACCATGGCTTCAACCTCGTTCGCGGCGGGTGTGAAGTTCACTTCCAGCGGGAGGTCCTTGACGTTCACGGACCAGCTCCTTCCGGCCGTCATCCCGTCTTTGTTGACACCGCTGTAGGCCAGGGTGTGGATGCCGACCTCGTCTTCGGTGAAGGTCCTGGAGAAAGAGGTCCCGTCGCCTGCCGCTTCGCCGTCGAAGGTCCAGGCGTGCACGGTCTCCTTGTCGCCTCCGGTGACGGTCACGACGACCTCGAAGGGTGTGCCTACCACGGCCTCGGCGGTTGCGCCGTCCACTGAATATTCAACCTCCAGCGGCACTCCGGCTACGTTTACGGTATAGTCCTTCTCCACCTTACCGAGGCTGTTGGAAGCCACGAAGTGCACGGAGGACGTGCCGACCTTGCCGAAAACCCAGGTTACGGACGGGGTGGTGGATACCATCTCCCCGTCCACGGTCCAGACCGTGGATACGCCGGTGCCCTCGACTATGTCGGACTTGAACAGTACGGCGCTGTCCACCATCACGTTCAGCGTGGCGTCGTTTATCGAGAATTCCACCTTCGGGGCGACAGGCGTCACCGCAGGTTCCTCTATCTGTTTACACGCCGCGGAGGCTGCAAGTAGCACGAATGCGGCGTACAGTATTCTGCGTTTCATATTACTTGAAGAATTCAATGTCATCGATATAGACGGTCCTGTTGTTCTCTTCCGCATCCACGTTTCCGCCGGAGATGTTGGATCCGGCCTCGTTGAGCATCATTCGGAAGACGATGTTCTTGGTGTTGTCGAAGGTGGTTCCCTCGGGCAGCTTGTACTCGAGGAGCTCCCACTCTCCGTTGAACTTCGGAGGAGTGATGGAAGGATACTTCGTCCCGCCGTAATCCACCCTCGGATAGTACTTGTTCTTGCCAAGATACACGAGGAAGCGTATCCCGGAGAATTCGGAGACATCGAAGCCCTTGTCGGACAGCATCTTGGGAGCCTTCAACGTGAAGTAGCCCGAGGTGCCGCCGGAACCATAGACCTTGTCCCGCAGACACTTGTCGCTGGTGTTGATGCCGCCCTTGTGAGGGTTCTCCACCAGTTCGATTCCCGGCTGGTTCTCCCCGAGGTTGAACCAGGAGCCGATGGCGTCGGCCTCGAAATCGTCGAAGAGGCGTCCGGTGGAGGTCACGTTGACCTTCCAGTTGCGGGTTACAGTCTCGCCCTTGGCGTTGACGGCCTCATAGCGCAGCGAATACTCGCCGCCTGCGGCGAAGTAATGGGAGAATACCGCGGCGGTGCCGGCGGGTTCTCCGTCCAGATACCAGGTCTGCTGCAGCCCGGTGCCGCCGAACAGGGCGGTGGCGGTAATGGAAAGCGTGCGTCCGGCGAGCATGGCGATGATCTCGTCGGTGTTGGAGAATTCGATCTCCAGCGGCCGCTCGATCACGGATATCTCGACGTCCTTGCTGAAACTGCCGCTGGCGTTGGAACCGCGGTAGTGTACGTTATAGACGCGGGCCTCGGCGAGCCTGAAGGTCCCGAAGAAGGCCTCGTTGCACAGGACTTCTCCGTCCACGCTCCATTCGTGCTCGACGTCCTTGCCGTAGTCCACCACGGCCGCGATCTTCAGGTACTCCAGCTGGAGCCGGACCACCCTGGTGGAATCGCCTGTGGAAAGGGCTATGGAGAGGATGTCGGAGACGTTGACCGTATAATCGCGGGACACGACCCCGGCTCCGTTCCTGGCCTCGAAGCGGACGGTGTAGCGGCCGGCTTCCTCGAATACGTATTTGAAGGACTGGGAACTGGACGTGAGCACGTCGTTGATGTACCAGCCCGTGGAAACCTTGTCTCCGGCGACCACTTTCGCGCTGAAGGGTACGGGGTCGCCGACCTTCGCGTCGATGACCTCGGACGGCATCGTGAATTCCACTTCCGGCGCCTTGTACTGCACCGGCTGAGGCTCGTTCCTGAATTCGCAGGAGCAGAGGATGCCCAGGGAGAGGATGGCCGATATGACAGGGATTAACTTGTATTTCATATTCAGTGCTTTAGTTGTAGAACCGTGCTAGATTGTAGACGCAATCGTTGATCTGCTGCATCTGTGAAATGCAGTCGTCATAGCGCTGGCAGTCCCAGGTCACGATGCCCTTGTTGGAATCGACGTTGGAGGCGTCGGCCCCGGTGTTGGTGGGGTCGTTGTCCATATACGTGAACCAGTGCCAGCCTACGCACGCCTTGCTCCTGATGAGCCGGTATACGAAGTTCTGGTAGAACAGGCCGCGTTCCTTCTGGGTCTTGACCACCCAGCCGGCTCCGGTGGTGTTGCCCATTCCGGAGTCGATGCCCTTGGTGTAGAACTCGGTGACCATGAACGGCTTACCCGCCCAATGCTCCCAGTTGTGCATGGCATCGGCGTCGGGCTCCCACCTCTGGTAGTGGTTGAGGGAGACGACGTCCACGTACTTGCCGGCGGCCTTGAACATCTCGGGGTTCACGAGTTCGTGGCTCCACTGGTTGAAGCGGCTGCCGAGGAAGAGGTGGTTGGGGTCGTACTTCTTCAGCGCGGCGCTCACCTTCTGGAGGTAGACTTCATGGCAGTAGGCTATGAAAGCGTTCCTGTCCTCAGTGGTGGCTTCGGAAAGCAGCGCTCCGGTCTTGCCCTTCCTCTGGTCAAGCCATTCCTGCGCCTTCTGGTGGTTGATGTGCGATTCAGGCCACTTGGTGAGGCAGTACTCGAGCGCATAGCTCTTCCAGGGAATCTCGTTGTCGATGAAATAGCCGATGAGGAACTTGTCGTTCTTGTAGGTGGATGCCCTGGATATGGTGCTCTCGACGATCTGGTCGAAGCGCGCATCGAAGACCATCGCGAAGTCATAGGGATATCCCTCCCATCCGGCGGCGCTGAAGGCGGCTTTGAGGACGGGGTCGCTGCTTCTCTTCAGTTCTCCGATGTAAGTGCTCATCGGGCTGAGGATCACGGTATAAGGCATTGGCTCGGGAATCGTCCGGACTACGTCCACGCTGGACCAGGCCCCCAGGGAGTTGAAACCGGCTTCGCGCAGGAACTGCGTCTCGGCCTTTGCCCAGTTGGTGTTGGCATTGTCGGGGCCGAACTTCTGCTTGATGTTCTCCCGCTGGCGTGCGGAACTGCCCGGGGAGAAGACGGCGACGCCCTTGCTCAGGTAGATGTTCCCGAGAGGGTCCACCAGCCACCAGCGTCCCACGGCCTTCTGAACGCGGAAGAAACCGTCGGGGTTGCCGAGGTTCATGATGGTCCATCCTCCGTACTGGTCGGTCTCAGGGTCCGCCTCCGGTTTGAATCCGTCTAAGCAGTCGACGGTGTAGGCCTGGTAGGTGGTCCAGTTAGCCGTGGTGACGGTTTTCTTGCACTCAACGTCGTATGGAGGAAGGACTTTGTGCGGATCGTCATCTCCATTCTCTTCCGGATAGACAGCCGGAATGATGACCTCCGGTTCCTTCTCTCCGCAGGCGGAGAAGAGGAAAAGCGCGCCGAATGCGCATATCAGCAGTCTTCTATTCATAGTGGGCCGGGTTTTCATCCTGCCACTCGTTCACGCCGTCGCGGAGGCGGTTGCGGAATGTCAGGGTGTCGTGAGCGTGGATGGTATTGCCGCCCGAAACATACTTGTAGTTGAGGACTATCTTCCTGTCCTGCAGCAGTTTGGTGCGGATGAAGCGGCTCTCGCCGTCAGGCTCTACGGTGTATTTGGCTCCGGCGACGGGCGATATGGTGATGCTGTCGTCGTCACCCAGGGTGAGTTTCATCTGGGCGGCCGTGCCGTTGAATTCCGAGCCGACGGCATTCGCCGTGAGTTCGAAAGGCGCAGAGGTGCTGAGCGTCCAGACCAGATTGTCGGCCTGGGGAATGGTGGTGGCGTAGGTGTCGGTGCGGACCTTGTTCCCGTCGGCATCGAACACTTCGGAGTATCCTCCGTGATACCAGTTGCCGAACAGCATGTTCTCGTAGCGTACCCCTATCACCGTGCTTCCCTTGCCGGGGATGATGTCGGTCCCGTGCCCGTCGGTGATGACGAGCGGTATGACCTGCTTGGGATAGAGCCTTCCGGGGTCGGAGAGGAACGCGGCGGAGTCCACTTTCACCTTGATGACGCCGACGTGGGTGCCCTTGCGGATTACGACCGTTCCGGCATTGCCCGAAGCGCTCTCCAGCGAGTAGATGCTTGCCGGAAGGGCGCTGATGGAGCTGACTTTCTTCATCAGGTCGGCTATGTAGGAGAAGGTGTGCGTCTTCATTGCATTGAAGGTGGCGTCGCCGACCAGGGAATAGTCGGTGCCTATGCTGATCGTCCGGTCCTCGTCGTTGTTGATGGTGCCTCCGAGCGCGACGCCGGTGGAGAAGGTCATCCCCTCGCCGACGATAAGGCTGCGGACGTCCGTCTGGTTGGCGAAACCGCAGGCTTTCTTCGAATAGTCACCCACATAGTCCGGGTAGCACGAAACCACGCAGAATGCGCAGATGATGAGTATGGTGAGTCTTGTTTTCATATTCTGTACTCCTGTTATCTGGTCCAACTCTCCCATCCCTCGTTCTGCACCAGTCCGGGCACGTTCAGCATCTCCTTATAGGGGATGGGCAGGAATGCCGAGGTGAACGAACGGGTCTCCACGACGGTGGAATAGTCGTAGTTGAAGCCGAATCCGCTCCTGGTGATGGTGGGACGGTACAAGGTCTTGTTGAGGTCGGCGAGGGTGGTGCTCCACCTGCGGAGGTCGAAGAACCAGGTGCCCTCGAACGCGGTCTCGATGCGGCGCTCGCCGCGCAGGAACTTGTCGAAGGCCTTCTCGCCCATGAGCGCAACCTGGTCCAGGTACGGGTCTTCCGCAAGGCCGGGCTCGCCGTCGTAGGTGTCGCGGCTGCGGAGCCAGGATATGGCCTCCTTGGCGCTCAGTCCGAATACGTTGCCCTGGGGGCCGGCCACGTGGTTCGCGGCTTCGGCGAAACAGAGCACCATATGGGTCCAGCGGATGAGGAACTTGCTGTGCGGCATGCGGCCGACGCTGCTCTCGGACCAGTTGAGACCCTTGTAGACGAACTTCTTGATGTGGTAGTTGGTGCGGGAATTCTTGCTCGACGCTTCCGCCTCATCCTTTCCGCCCACCCAGTTCTCGAACACATAGGTGCGGCTGGAAGAACCGGTGGTGACAGTGCGGTTGTTGTAGAAGATGTTGCTGTAGAAGCGGGGATCGCGGTCTTCGTAGGGGTACTGGTCGTCATATTCGTACTTGGGCGACTGTCCGAGCGGATAGCCGTCCGCCATTCCGAAGGCGTCCACGAAGTCCTGGGTCGCGCCCATCGTGCCGTCTCCCTGGAATCCTCCGGGATAGAACATCTTCTCCATCGCCTCGGAGCCGGAATTGTAGCGTGAGCCGAAAATGATCTCCGGGCTGTTGGGGTCGAACCAGTTCACGGCGTTCTTGCGGTTGAATCCGCCGCCTACGCTGCCGTCCACCGTGCGCTTGAAGTCAAGGACCTCCTTGGCGAAGCGGGCGGCGTTCTCCCACCTGCTCCTGTCCCCGTCCGGATTGAAGCGGGGGCTTGCCCAGGTCTGATACACCAGCGCCTTGATGGCCACCGTGGAGATGCCGTCGATGCGGCCCCAGTTGCGGGATCCGAGGACGGTGAGCTCATCCGGCGAGCCTACCAGGAAGTCGCGGTGTGCGATTGGGAGATACTTGTAGGCGGAGTCGCAGTCGGCGAGGATCTGCTTCACGCAGGCGTCATAGCTGTCGCGGACGAAGCCTTCGTCCCATTCCTTGACGGGATCGGTGAGTATGGGGAATCCCAGCAGCTCGCCGTTCGTCCCGCGGCCGCCGAATTTCTGCAGAAGGTCCCACTGGAACCAGGCCCTGAGGGCATATGCCTCGCCCCAGAGCATGTCGGCCAGGAGTTCGTTCAGATGCTCGTCGAGCATGTAGCGGACCTTCCTGCCGTTGCCGTCCTTGAGGAAGAGGTTGGTATTGTAGATGCCCTGGTAATCCCGCGTCCAGTAGGTCTGGAAGGGATTGTTGTCCGGTGAGTTCACGCCTATGGCCATGCGGCTGATGACGTCCGTCTTGGACGTGCGCACGGCGTTGTCGGTCATACAGTCGAGGTATGCACCTTCGTTGTTGTTGTAGTTCGTGGATATCCACTCGTAGCATTCGCCGATGAGGCCCTGCATCGTGGTGGGGCTGGAAATCACGTATTCCTCGTCCCGGATGGCGGAAGGATACGGATCCAGGAACCCGTTGCAGGAAACCAGGAGGGATACCGCCGTTGCGGCAAGGACCGCTATTCTAATATTATTCATTTTCATAACGTCCATCATCAGAATGTCAGTTTGATTCCTCCCACGTATGTCTTCATGAGCGGATAGTTCGTGATTCCCGAAGAAAGGGCCTCCGGATCCACGTCCTTGATCCCCGATACGGTAAGCAGGTTGTTAGCCCTTGCATAGATGCGGAATCCGCGGACCACGCGGTCGATGTGCATCGCCCTGACGGGGAACGCATAACCGATTTCCAGGCTCTGGAGCTTGAAGAAGCTGCCGTCGGCGAGCCAGCGGTCGGACATCTGGAAATTGTTGTTGACCTTGTTGTAGGTCAGCCTCGGCGCGGCGGGGTCGTTGACGTGGCGGAGCGTGTAGGTGGAGTAGTTGGAGTCGCCCCAACCGTTCCAGAACCACTTGTTGGTCAGCTGGGCGTCATAGAAGGCGCGTCCGGTGCCGGTGGCGGAGATGTCGAATCCCTTCCAGGCGAACCTGACGTTGACTGCGCCTATGAGCTTCGGGGCGCTGTCGCCGATCGCGAACGCGTCGGAACTGTCCACGTAGCCGTCGCCGTTCATGTCCCGGTAGCGGAAGTCTCCGGCCTTGAGAGTCTCGTCGAAGAGCTGCGGGACCAGGGTGGTCTCGGCGTCGTCGGCGAACTGTCCCAGATACTTGAGGCCCCAGATGGCCGTTGCCGATTTGCCTTCGCGGATGCGGTACGCCTCGGCATAGTTCTGGGTGTCGGCCTTGAGAATGGTGGACCAGTGGGAGGCCGCCCAGCAGTTGATGCCGTATTCGAAGTCTCCCGACCTGCCCTTCCATCCGAGGCTCAGTTCCACGCCCCTGTTCAGGTTGGAGTCGTAGTTCATGTAGTACGAGCCCGTGGAGATGCCGGCCACGAGGGGAACGGCGTTCTGCATCTGGGTAATGATGCCGCGCTGTACGGTGACGTAGCCGGTGAGGCTGGCATCGAACCTCTTTCCGAAGGCGGTGAAATCGAGACCTCCGGATACTTCCATGCGGCGCTCGAGCCTGAGGTCGGGGTTGCCCAGCATGCTCAGGTACGTCCTGTTGACGTTGGCGCTGGTGGTGCTTCCGAACCACTGGTTGGTGGTGTAGGGACCGAATTTCTGGCCGCTGTTGTTCCAGGAGTAGTTGTCCACGTCGCGGTTGGCGCTGGTGCGGGAATCGAATGCCAGATAGCTGCCTTGTACGCGCAGTTTGAGGAAGTCGATCCAGCCTGCGCCCTGCATGAACGGCTCTTCGGAGACGATCCATCCGAGGCCTGCGGACGGGGAGAACGACCAGGCGTTCAGGAGCGAATAGGTTCCGTGCCCGTTCAGGGCGGCCTGGAACATATAGCGTCCCTTGTAGATGTACATCGCGTTGAATCCTCCGTTCATCTCGCGGCGGTGCTCGGTGATGAACTTCTGGCTGCGCCTGGTGATCATATAGTCGGCCGAGAGGCGTATGTCGTGGTCACCCGATACGCGGGACCAGTCCAGCTTCTCGACGAGGTACATTCGGTTGGAGTAGTAGTCCAGCAGTTTGGCCTTGCCTGACATCTCCTTCACGGAGTGGCTGGAACTCTGCACGGGAACGATGGTGGGGTTGCCTTCAGCGTCCAGTCCCTCGGTGATGATGTATGCCGCATAGTCCTCTGCCTGGCCCAGACGCACCAGGTTGGTGGCACCGTAAGCCGCATAGGTGGAGGACTTGAGGCCCTTGGCAATGAAGCTCAGGTCGGTGTCGAGACGGAAGTTGAACAGCGCCCCGCGAATGGTCTCGGAGTAGGCTCCGTTCTCCAGTATGTTCGCGATGGGGTTCTGCGTATACTGCGGGCTCACCGCGTACCAGGGGAATTCCAGGCTTTCCGAATTGTCGGCATAGACCGGGAAGGCCAGCTGCGGGATGGTGGTGATGTCGTCGAGTATCTCGGGCAGCTCGAACACGCCGAGGGTGGTGTTGGAAGAGGCGTCGGTGCTGGTGTAGTTGGCCGAGTATCCGTAGTTGTTGGACTTCCTCACCCCGATGGACGAGACGATTCCGAACGAAGCCTTGATGTAGTTGCTCAGCTTGACGTCCAGGTTGCCGTTGATGTTCACATTGTTGTAGCCTGCCGCAGGACCGATCTTGTAGATGTCGTCCTGTCCGGAGTAGCCGAGGTATGCGTAGTACTTCACGATGTCGTTGCCGCCTCCGGATGAGACTCCGGCGCGGGTGTACGCCATAGTGTTCTTCAGCATCATCGAACGGAAATCCACGGCGGGGTGCAGCTTGTCGTAGGGATCGCCTTTCTGGTAGGCGCTTACGTCCTCCCTGGTGTACTGCGGGTTGAGTCCGCTGTTGTAGCGTGCCAGGTTGTTCAGCTGCGCATACTGTGCGGCGTTCACGAACCCGGGCATGCGGTCGGTCACGTTCACGCCCTGCTCGTAGCTGACGTTCAGGTAGCGGTCGTTGTAGGCGCCCCTCTTGGTCTTGATGAAGACGATGCCGTCGGCCGCGGTGGGGCCGTACATCGTCTTTTCCATTCCGTCGCGGATGACCGTCACGGATTCGATCTGCTCGGGATCGAGCGGAACCTCGTTGATCTGCACGGGAACGTCGTCGACGATGTAGATCAGCTGCCTGCCGCGTGCCGATACGGAAATCGCGGTGGAGGCACCGTACTGGCCGATGTGCTCCAGGGGACTGACGCCCACCTGACCGTAGTTCTCGCGCACCTCGACTCCGGGCAGCACGCCGGTGAGGGCGTTGCGGATGTCGGCGGAAGAGTAGCGGGCCAGCTCTTCTCCGCTGATGGTCACCGTGGATCCCAGCGAGAAGCGCTTCTTGAGCGTGCTGTAAGGGAGTATGATGTCGTCCGTGTCGCCGGCGAAAAGCACGTCCGGGACAAGCACCACCGAGTCGGAATCCACGAGGACGCCGGCGCGGATGCTTACGGACTTGTAGCCGTTCATCTGCACGCGTACATTGTCGGAGACGGCGCAGTTGATGCTCACTCGCCCGTCGGAATCAGTCGTATAGCGCCCAAGGCCTTCTCCCACGGTGATCTCCGCTCCGGGAACCGGGTCGCCCGCGGCGTCCACGACGGAAAAACGGATGGATACCTGCTCTGCGGCGGCTTTCTTCTGCGCGAAGGCGGAGAAGGGAAGCACGGCGAGGATCAGTATGCAGAAAATGGTATTCAGTATATTCTTTTTCATATCAGTTACCGTTTATTGCTACCAATCCATCTTGGGGGTATAGTTGGACATCTTGAGCAGGTCGCTGTCCTGGAAGCGGAACCAGTACATTCCGTCGTTCTTCCATGCGATCTGCCTGTTGGCGGGAAGTGCGAAGCGCTCGTACCTGAATCCGGTGGGGTACAGGGATGAAACGTCCACCTTTACGGCGCG
This sequence comes from uncultured Bacteroidia bacterium, assembly GCA_902787295.1. GTDB lineage: Bacteria > Bacteroidota > Bacteroidia > Bacteroidales > UBA932 > Cryptobacteroides. The sequence continues at coordinate 6,957 of CADAFW010000006.1, read as the reverse complement.
CATTCCGTAGAGCGTGGAGCGCCCGATGGCGGGAGCGTCCTTCCAGCGGCGTATGTCGCAGTAATAGTGGTTGCCCTCGAAGCAGAGTTCCACCGTGCGCTCGTTCTTGATGCGGTCACGGAAGATTTCCTTTCCGCTGCAGTATTCGGCCATCACGCCGGGCATATCCACGCGCTCGCGCACCGTGTTCACGGCGTCAAGTGCGGTGATGGTCGCCGACGGTGCCTTTCCGGAAGGACCCCAGGCCTCGTTCGCAGCCTCGGCATAGTTCAGGTAAACCTCTGCCAGACGGATGATGGGGTCGGTGAGCATCACGTTCTGGTTGCCCTTGTTGGAAAGGGGACCGGTACGCTTGCGCTCATAGTAGAAGGTCTCGGAAACGCCGTCGGAAGCGCTCTGCGGATAGGTGAGAAGGGATCCGGCCGGCTTGCTGCCGTCGGGGTTAACGTAGAGCGACGCGGGGGAATAGCCCTGGAAGGAGCAGCCGTTGTAGATGACGGTGTTCTCGAAGCGGGGATCGCGGTTCTTGAAGGGATCCTGCTCGTTGTACTTGCCGGCGGCCGCAGCGGCCTCGCGCATCTCCTCCGTGTTCAGCGGCCAGCCGTCCGCGGTCTCGAACTTGTCCACGAAATTCTGCGTCGGACACTGTCCGGCCGCATAGGAGTTGTTGGAGAATGCGTAGCCCACGAAAGACTGGATCGTCGCCGAGTTGTAGTTGGTGGTGCTCCCGGTGGAGTACGCCCAGAGTTGCTCGTTGGTGTACTTGTTGCCGTAGAAGTTCTTGGAGTAGTCTGCCTTGGGAAGCAGTTTGTAGCCGTTGGCGAGTGCCGTGTTCAGAGCCACTGCGCTTGCCTCGGCGGCGTCTTCCCAGCGCTTCTGGTCGCCCATGGGGTTGTTCAGGGGGCTGGCCGCATACAGGAGGACGCGTCCCTTCATAGCGAGGGCGGCGACTCCGTTGGGCTTGTCCTGGTCGGCGTCGGCAAGGTTTCCGGCACCGCTGGCGGGATCGCGGCGTACCTTCCCGGCCTTGTCGAAGTACTCGTAAGCGGTCTGGTAGTCGTCCGCACACTTGGTGAGGAAGACATAGTCGTCGTCGGGAACGATGTCCCACTCGTCGTCCGCGCCGAGCACCTTGTCCACGTAGGGGATGGTGCCGTACAGGCGGAAGAGTTCGAAGTGGCAGAACGCGCGCACGAAGTATGCCTGGCCAATCAGGTCGTTACGCTCGGCCTCGGTGCAGTCCTGGATGCGGGAGGCCTTTTCTATGGCCATGTTGCATACCCTGATGCATTTCCAGGTGTTGGGGACCTTGGCGTTGTTGGGATAGTTCGAGTCCGCGGTCGGATAACCTATGATCCAGGTCGCGTCGGACCCGTTGCCGAGTTTGATGGACTGCGCCCTCTGGATTCGGGTCTTGTCGCACATGTCGGTGAGTTCCTCCAGCGTGAGTTTCTGGCTGTTCATGCACCAGTGCAGCGGATAGTGGCAGCGGATGTTGAAGCCTGACCCTCCGTACACCGAGTAGAAGTAACTCTTGAAGTTCGCATACTTGCTGAAAACTTCGGAGTCGGTAAGACCTGCATCCGGAGCCCTGTCCAGGTACTCGTTCAGGCATCCGGTCACGGACACCGTGGCGCAGAGTGCCAGGATGGCGTTAAGTATGATTCGTTTTGTCTTTTTCATATCCGTAAGGTCTTAGAAGGTGAGCTGGATGCCGAGTTTGACGACCCTCATCTGCGGGTATTCGCCCCAGACCAGGTATTTCTGCTCCGGGTCGCCTTCCAGCAGGCCGGTGAAGGTGAGGAGGTTGTTCGCCGTCATATAGGCCTTGATGGCCTCGACGCCCATGACCTGCCTGATCCTCGGGGTCATCCAGGTGTAGCCGATGTAGAGTTCCTTCAGTCGGAGGAAGTCCGCATTGCGCCAGGAGTGCCCCATCAGCTTCGCGTTGTAGCCGCCGGTGGTGGAACTTTCGTTGTAACCGGACCAGGCCATGTTGGGGAATGAAGACGTGGAGTAGTGGACCGTGGCGTGGGTGCCGCCGGTGTTGGCGGGTGACCAGTAGTTCACGGATGAGGTGTGGAGGCGGAAATTGCCCTTGTAGTATTCCCACTCGTACATCTGGTCGAAGTTCACGTACTTGCCGGCATAGCCCTGGAAGAGTATGTTGACGTCCAGTCCCCTCCAGTGCAGGCCGCCCTTGATGGCGTATGCGATGGGAGGATAGAGTGAGCCGGCGATGCGCGTGAGGTCGTCCTTGTCGATGAGGCCGTCGGCCGTGTAGTCCAGGAACTTGTAGTCTCCGACCACCACGTTGTCGACGTTTACGGGAAGGAAGTTGGAGTGGATGTCATCGACGGATGTAAGGTATTCTCCATCAATGAGATAAGCGCCGCTTGTCTGGGAGCCGAGGGGAGTGCCCACGCGCTTCTGGTGCTCCAGTGAGAACGGGGCGTCGTCGTATGCCAGGATGCGGTTCTCGTTGAACGAGAAGTTGCCGCCCAGGTGGAAGCGGAGATTGCTGTTGACGCGCTTGTTCCAGTCGGCTTCGATCTCTATGCCGTGCTTCTTGATCTCGCCCTTGTTCAGTTCCTTGGAGGTGTTGCCCACCCAGATGGGGGTGTTGTTGTCCACGGAGATGAGCATCTTGCTGCGGTGCTCGTCGAAGAGGTCCACGTTCAGGCTGAGGTCTCCGTTGAAGAAACCCATTTCGATGCCGAGGTCGCGCTTGAGAGCCTCCTCCCACTGCACGTACAGGTTCGCACCCTTGTCCTCGGTGATGTATCCGTTGGAATCCTTGGAATACTCGCTTATGTAGAGCCAGCGGTTGTTGGCGTAGTCGCTACCCACGAGACCTTCCGAGAAGCGGAATTTCAACTTGCTGAATACGGGCTTGAGGGGCTGGAAGAACGGTTCCTCGGAGACCACCCAGCCTATTGCCCCGGAAGGGAAGAATCCGAAGCGGTTCTCGGGAGAGAAGCGTTCCGAGCCGGTGTATCCCATGTTGAATTCCACGAGGTACTTGTGCGCGTAGTCGTAGGTTAGACGGCCGACGAGCGCCTCGTTGTAGTACGGGAAATCGGAACCCTTGTCCTGCTCCTGCCTGTTGAGGAGGGCCATGGCCGTCACGTTGTGTTTCCCGAAGTTGCGGGCGTAGTTGACCGAGAAGTCGTAGTACAGGTCCAGGTAGTAGCCTCCCTGGAGGCTGTTTTCCGCCGTGGTGTAGAGAGGCGGCTGGACGTAGTAGAATCCGTCGGTGCCGGTGCGGCTCCAGGGATTCAGTCCCGTTCCGATCCTGTTGAAGTTCAGGTACCAGCTCGGGCGGTTGTACTGCGTGGTGAGCGTACTGTATTTATAATAGGTGCTGAGCGACACCTTCGCCTGCACGGAAAGTCCCTTGGTGATGAAGTCGAGTTTCTGCCTGGCGATGATGTCGGAAAAGATCTTGGTGTCCGTAAGCTGGATGAAGCTTCCCTTCATCAGCTGGTAGTAGGGATTGCCGGTGGTCTGGTCGGCCTCGCTCATGAGGCGCGGTCCCGACGCTCCGGGGTAGTCCGTGTCCGGAACTTCCTCGAGCACCCAGTCGGGATAGTACATCGGGAACTTCGCGGAGGAACTGCCGAAGATGTACTTCCACATACCTTCGTCACCGTCCTGGGGCACGGGCTTGTTCTTGATGCCCACGTTGCCGCCGAGCTTGAACGACACCACCGTGCTGCGGGTGACGTTGAAGTCCAGGTTGGTGCGGAAGTTAACCCTGTCGTATGCATAGCTGGAATCCACCTTGCCGTCGTTGAAGCTCTTGAAGAGGGAGCCCTCGTGCACATAACCCACGGACGCGAAGTATTTCACGAAGCGGGTTCCGCCCTGGATGTTGAAATTGGCGTTCTGCGTCATCGAGAACGGGTTGGTGAGTTCGCGGAGCCAGTCCACGTCCGGATAGCGCAGGGAGTTCAGCCTGGAAGAAGGCTTCCTGTACTCCTGCAGTTCGGCAGCCGATGTGAGACCGGTGAAATTGCGGTCGTTCATCATCGCGACGTTCATCGTGGACATCGTAGTATAGGCGTCCACGTGGCGGGCCATGTTGATGGGGTTGGCGAAACCGGAAGAATAGGATATGTCCATCCTGGGCTTGCCTTCCTGGCCGTTCTTGGTGGTCACGATGATGACGCCGTTGGCTCCCTTGGCACCGAATACCGCAGTGGCCGACGCGTCCTTGAGGACGGAGATGTCTTCCACTTCGTTGGGGTCCAGGGAGGAGAAGTCTCGCTCCACGCCGTCCACCAGGACAAGGGGGCTGTTGCCGTTGAAGCTGGAGACGCCGCGGACGAGGATTTCCGCGTCGTTCTGTCCCGGCTGGCCGCTTGTCTGGATGGTCACCACTCCGGAAAGCTTACCGGAGATGGCGCTGGTGATGTTGGAGGTACCCGAGCCCACGAGCGTCTCGCCTTTCACGGAAGTGATGGCTCCTACTACGCTCTCCTTGCGCTGGGTTCCATATCCCACCACGACCACTTCGTCGAGCAGGGTGGCATCTTCGGAAAGGACCACGTCCATCACGGTCTGCTTCCCTACGATGCGCTGCAGGTCGGCGTATCCCACGCAGGAGAAGACAAGCACGTCGCCCTCCCTGGCCTGTATGGAATAACGGCCGTCCAGGTCCGTCACGGTGCCGTTGGCGGTCTTTGCGACCATCACGCCGACACCCGGGACGGGACCGAGATTATCGGTCACCACACCCGTTATGGTGACTTTGCCCTGCGCGAAGGCGCCCGTGACAGAGGCCAGGAGGCCGCAGGCACAGAGCGCCGTTACGCAAAGGCACCGGATGAATCTTAGCATACTATTTCAGTACGAATGAGATGTCGTCCACGTAGATCAGGCGGTTGTTGGTGACTTCGTCGAAGCCGCTGACATTGCTTCCGTCCCACTTGACGAAAGGCCTGAATTCGAGGGTCTGCAGATTCTGGAAGTGGGTCCAGCCGGCATCGATCTGGGTGGCGTTCCATTCCAGGACGTTCCAGTCGTTTTTCTTGACGGCCGCTTCCCAGGTCTCCTTGTTGTCGTCGATGGCCACTCCGTTGAGGAATGCCGGCCTTGCGGCGGGGTTGCTGCCCCTTCTTGCACGGGGATAGTACTCGTTGGTTCCGAGGTACATCAGGATCCTGACGCGGTTGTAGTTGGGGCGCACGGCATTGGGGAACATGGTGTAGCCGTTGGTGCCCGCCGTCTTCACCTGGATGTATCCGGAAGTGCCGGAAGTGGAGGTGGACATGTCGTTCTTGAGCACGTAGGCGCTGTTGTTGGCATCGGTCTTGACCGGGTTCTCGATAACGACGAGCGCGTTGGTGTTGCCGGTATAGTCATCGCCGGAGATGGCGGCTCCGGATTCGAAGCTGTCGTATATGAATGAATCGGTCTTCTTCACGATGCCGAGATTGTAGACCTTGGCCCTCTCGAGCTTGATTCCGTGTCCGTTGAATGCGCGGCCCACGAAGTTGTCCATGAAGGTCATCTTGATGTCGATACCCTTCTTTGCGGTGAGCTTGGCGGGGAGGACGGGAATGTAATAGTCACCAGCGGGAATCGCATCCTCCGAGCCGTAAGGGCCCACGAGGCCGGTCTGGAAAGCGGGTTCGGTCACGTTGACGACAGGCTCTCCGGATGCCGAAGGGGTGATGTCGAAGGTTCCTGTGAGGGCTCCTGCGAGGTTGCCCGATCCGTTCTCGCGGTTGAAGAAGATGACTTCCTTGAGGTCTTCTACTTCAGCGGGGACCGTGAGCTTGAGGAGAGCGGTCACGTGCTTGAAATTCAGCGACTTGTCGGTGGTTACAGCCACTGCTACGGCCCTCTGGGAATTGAATGAGCCCGTGCCGGTGCCTGCAGATCCGGAACCGATCGTCGCGTTCTTGATCACGCCATCCTCGATGGTAGCATCTTCCATGTAAGGATAGAGTGCGTAGTAGGTGTCGGCTTCTGGAGCAAGTCCGGAGAATATGGCGCTTGCGCCGCCTGCCTCGGTCGTGAACTCATAATTGGTACCGTTGGCGAAGACCGAGATGCGGTCGCCGGGGACGAAGGAGACGCTGAGGTCCTCGTTGAGGACGGCCTTGGTCTCGCAGGAGACGGTGAAGGACATCGGAACGAGTTCCGCGTCAGCCTTCACGGGATTGGTTTCTACGAATGCTTCCTTGGTGCAGGACATCACTGCGGCGAGAGTCGCCAGGATTACAAATAACTTTTTCATAAGGCATCAGGGAATTAAAACATTGTGAAATCATCATCAGAGGTCACGAAGTCCTCTACCGTTGCTTCTGCCGAAAGGCACAGAATCAGTTCTTCCTCGATTGCGACGAAGACCGACTCGGGGGATTGATAGGTTTTTTTCATAAAAACGATATTGTTGAATTGTTATTAGCCCGTGTTTCTTTCGCAATAATAGTTGTTTGCGTATACGCGTGCAATTATCCCACCCCTACAAAACTACTACATCATCTTTTTTTCGTTATATTTGTGATTGAATATGAGCAAGAAAACCATAATTCCCGCCCTTGCCGCCCTCTTGATGACCCTGCTCCCGCAGGGCGCGTCCGGACAGGGCTCCGTCCACAGGAAAATCGACTTCATTTCCGATTCCGACGGCATCGTGAGGGAGTCCAAGGTATGGAGCATCGTCTCCCTGAAGGATGCCCCGTACACTTTCCTGGCAACGGAAGACGGCCTTTTCGCCTATGACGGCGCCAGGCTCACCAGGCACCGCGCCCCGGGCGTGGGCGTCCTTCACGACATTGCCTGGGATCCGTCTTCCAGGAGGCTCTATTCAGTCGGCAATGACGGATTCGGCTGGTGGCAGTATGACGGCTTCGGCAGGATGTCGTACCATCCCCTGGATTCCGTCCGGCAGCACAGTTTCTGGAAAACCTGCATAGCCCCGGACGGGGGCGTGTATTTCCAGGG